>CANQVQ010000010.1 GCA_947627335.1 uncultured Clostridia bacterium
CGCGTTGTCAACCGTTTTTGAACATTTTTACCGTTTTTTTGATATTTTTGTATATTATCGCAAAACGGACCGTCGGCATTCCTTCGAGGGGGGACGCCGACGGTTCCTTTTTTCACGCGTTCGGGCGCGAACCGCTTACTTCAGTTCCGGCAGGGACGCAGCGGCGACGGACTGACCGACGCGACGGCTGGACTCGTCCGGGATGTGCAGTTTGCAGGTCTTTGCCAGCTCCGGGAACTCCTTGTCCAGCACTTCCTGCGCACGGGCGAGCAGGATCTCCCCGCCCTTGCCGGAGGTCACGCGACCCATGATCAGGACGTGCTTCATCTGGTAGAACTCCGCGTAATAGCCGATCGCGTAGCCGAAGTAGCAGCCGATCGTGTCGTAGATCTTCGCGGCACGCTCGTCGCCCTCCGCCATCAGCTTCTGGACGACCTTCAGCTTCTCCGCCGGGGTCATGGACGGGTCCAGTTCGATCCCCGCAGCCGGGGCGAGCTTGATGACGCCGTCCTGCGAGAAGTACTTGACGCCGCAGCCGTAGTCCCCCGACCATTCGTCGACCATCGCGTTCCTGCAGAAGTCCACCGGCACAAACGCCAGCTCGTTGAGCCAGCCGGTGATGTTGCCGTCCGGGTCGACGTAGCCGCCCGCCTCGGACGTACCCATCGCGACGCCCAGCACCGAGTCGTCGTTGAGGTCCATCGCACCCGCGAGCGCCGTCACGTCGCCATCGTTGGCGACTTCGATCGGGATCTCGTGACCGAGTTCCTCGCTCAGCTTCTTCGCGACGTCCATGTACATGGTCTTGACGCGCTTCTCGAAGTCCTCCTTGGAAACTTTCAGGAACAGCGACGCGACCATGATCTTGTTGTCGATGTACACGCCGGCGGAGGAAACGCCGATCGCGTCCACGCGGGGCATATGCTCCGCGGCGGTCTTCATCGCCGTGTAGATGCCGTCGAAGTGGTACTGCGGGTCCGGGTTGACCTTCGGCAGCCAGACGACCTCCTCGGAATACACGGATTCGCCCTCCACGACGGCGGAAACCTTGCGGTCGGAACCGCCCGCGTCGAACCCGATACGGCAGCCGTCGAGGTGACGCCCGACCGGGGACGCCGTGCTGACGTCCTTCGGCGCTTTGTCGAGCGGCACGGACAGCACTTCAAACTTCGTCTCGTACACGCCCTCCATGAAGTGCAGGTCGAAATCGCGGTAGCCGCCGTCGACATACGCCTGCTGGATGCGCTTTGCGACCGTTTCGGAACCGGCGACGGTGATGCGGAAGCCGCCCGCCACCCACAGCATGGACTTGACGATGCGTTCGACGAATTCGTAGTTCTCCTCGTCGTGCCCGGTGCCGTCCGGGAAAATGCGGGTCCGATAGGTCGTGATCGCGCCCTTGTTGCGCTCGACGGCGATGACGATGTCCTGCCCGTTCTCCTTGGTCTTTTCGCGCATTTCGCGCACCTTGAGCGCCATCGGCTCGAATTGCGGGTCCAAAACAGCCTTGACTTTAAGCTCCATAACGTACTGTCCCTCCGATGATGGTTTTTTCGACGTTGAATTCCGCGTCCGTGATGATGATGTCCGCGTCCTTACCGACCTCCAGCGACCCCTTGCGCGCATCGACGCCGATGGCCTTCGCCGGATGCAGCGACGCGCAGTTGACGCACTCGTAAAGCGGGATGTCGCTGTGCGTATAGACGTTCCAGACGCCCTTGTTGAGCTTCAGCACCGAACCGGCGATGGTCCCATCCGGCAGGCGGCACTCGATGCCCTTGGAGATGAATTTCTGCCCGCCGAGCGTGTATTCGCCCTCCGGCAGTCCGCCGGCGGGGAGGCAGTCGGTGATGAAGCAGAGCCGTTCGCCCTTGAGCGCGTGCACGATCGGGTAGAGCGCCGGATTGACGTGGAAGGTGTCCACGATCAGCTCGGTCGTCACGTCCGAATTGAGCGCGGCGCCGACGACGCCGGGATTGCGGTGCGCAAGCGCGGACATGGCGTTGAACAGGTGGGTCGCATGGCGCACGCCGACGTTGGTGGACGCCATAGCGGTGTTGTAGTCCGCGTCCGTGTGTCCCATGGAGACGACGACGTCGGTATCCCGACGGATCTCCCGGATCGCGGCGAAATCCTCGTCCATTTCCGGGGCGAGCGTGATGATCTTGATGATGTCGGCGTATTCCTTGACGAACTTCGCGTCCGGCTTGAGGATGTGTTCCTCCGCCTGCGCGCCCTTCTTCTTCGGGTTGATGAACGGACCTTCCGCGTGTACGCCGAGAATGGTCGTGCCGTTCCAGGTCTTGCTTTCCTCTTGGAGCGCACGGCAGACCTCGAGCGCCTTGACGATGACCTTTTTGTCCACCGTCATGGTCGTCGGCAGGAAGCCGGTCACGCCGTTCTGCACGATGCCGCCGGCGATGGTGCGGATGCTTTCCGGGTCGCCGTCGCAGACGTCCTTGCCGAGGTATCCGTGGATGTGCAGGTCGATCAGACCCGGGGCGACGTACTTACCGCTCGCGTCGATGACTTCCGCACCCGCCGGGACGATGTCCGAAATGCCTTCGATGACGTCCGTGTACAGCAGGACCTTGCCCTCGACGATGCGGTCCTTGAGGATGATTTTTCCGTTGGTGATCGCTTTCATGTCTTTGCCTCTTGTCTATGTAAATTTCTTTTTTGCCAAAATACGGGAAAATTTTCTTTCCTATATTACTTTTCCGTCAGCTTTCGGATCGCCTTCACGTCCCCGGCGACCACGACGAACGTATCCGGGAAGAACTGGATGCGGGGGTCGGAGGTCAGCAGGAAACGGTCCGTACCGGGCTTGCTGTAGGCGATGACGTTGACGTTCCAGTTCTTGCGGATGTCCAGCTCCAGCGGGCTTTTGCCGATCCAATTCTTCGGCACCGGCAGTTCGCAGATGACCAGATCGTCGTTCAGCTTGAAATATTCCAACGCGTCCCGCACCGTGACCGTCTGCGCCAGACGGCGTCCGGCGTCCCGCTCCGGGAAGATGATGCGGTCGGCGCCCAGCTTGCGCAGCAGCTTTTCGTGCCGCTCCGAGGACGCACGGGCGATGATGTTCGGAATGCCCATCTCCTTGAGGCTGAGCGTGATCATCGCACTGCTCTCGATGCTGCTTTCCAGGCAGACGATACAGCACTCGCAGTCCCGCACGTCCGCGTCCCGCAGGACGGCGTCGTCCGTCGCGTCGCCGCAGACCGCGTCCGACACCTCCCGGGCGATGCGGTTGACCCGCTCCCGGTCGCAGTCGATGACCACCACCCGCTTGCGGCTGGCCGCCAGCGTCCGCGCAACGTTCGCGCCGAAGTTGCCCAGTCCGATGACACAGTAGGTTTTTTCCATGCGAAGGTCCTCCTTTTGACCGTTCTTTCGGTTTACGCCAGGTCCCGCAGTGTTTCCAAAGTCTTTTCCTTCGCCGCCTCAAAAGCGCTCCTGTGGCTTTCGACGTAGCTTTGCACTTCCGGCGTATGACCGAACATGATATTGTTATAGTACTGGATGCAGTCGTCCCAGTTGAACGCGACCGAAATATCCACGAGCCGGTTCGAGAAGAGAATGTCGAGCATCTCCGGGGAATCGTCGTCGTCCGGGAAGCGCTTGTTCTTGAGCGTGCGTTCGTAGTACTGCGGGGTAACGTATATCCGACTGGTATAGGCGAGCGCCTCGAGCGCGAAGGTGACGAAATCCGTATCCTCGCAGGTGTACGGGATCGCTATACAGTAGAAATCGTACGGATCGACCGTCGTCGCGTAGGTATCCTGCGATTCGTCGTACTTCGGATAGGGCAAAATGCCGTAGCGAATGGACGCATTCCGCAGGACCGGGCTGTTGACGTCGTTGACGACGCTCAGCAGGAACAGCGACTTTCCGTCGTAGAACTGCCCCTTGACCGTCGGCGCTTCCGGGTCGTTCCAGGAATAGTACTGCTCGATGTACGCCACGCAGGAATCGTCGCTGAGAATGTCGAACACCTTCAGGAAGGCGTTGACGTTGCGCTCGTTGAGCATGGCAAGCTCCGGCTCGTCGTTTTCGTTTTTCTCCACCTGCGGGCAATCGCAGCCGAGCACGAGGTAGAAGGAATCAAAGATCGCCCCGACGATGCCCCAGGTGTCGTTGCCGGTGACGTTCATGATGCCGTCGTCCCCGTCCGCGGCGACCTTCTTCGCCATCGCGTACATCTCGTCGAGCGTCCACGTCCCATCGCGCACCATCTGCGCCATATCGCCGAGTTCGTTGTCCTCCGCGATGTCCTTATTGTAGAACACGCAGCGGGTGCTTTCGTCGTCCAGCAGCAGAATGTCGCCGGTCGCGAAGAACAGGCGGTCCATGATGGTCATGTCCTCGATAGCGGCCGTGTCCCACCAGCTCGCCGTCAGATCGAGATGGGAATCCGGGATGGAATAGAGGTCCAGAAAACTGCCGTCCGCCGAAAGCAGGGCGAGCGTCTGAAGCCCGCTGCTGACCACGTCGTACGTTTCCGTGCCGGCAGCCAGGTCCCGGCTGATCCGCTCACGCAGGTCGTCCACGAATTCCGCTTCCACCGTGAAGCCATAGGACTGTTCAAGCATATGGTTCCGCTGTATGACCGCGTCGTTGACCAGCTCCGTAATGGTTTCGTCCGCGGCAAACGGCTCCTTGCCGTAAGCCATCTCCTCGCCCGTCGAAAGCACGCGGAGGACCCGACCGCCGTAATCCGCTTCGCCCAAGGACGGGACCAGCGGACCGCTCTCCTGCGGTGAAACGCCCGAGGACGCGTCGGTATCCGCCGATTCCTCGGCGCAGGCGAAAAGGAACACGGGCAGGAGCAGCAGAAGCGCCAGCAGGGTGCAGGGCACGGCGAATGCGGTGCGTTTTCCGGTTTTCATAACGATTCCTCCGGCGTCAGAAATTTCCTGCCTACAGTATACCGCATTCCGTTCGGAAAATCAAGTGGGTTTTGGCATTTCCCAGCACTTTTTTCCGCCGGAATCGAAATTTTTGCGTCCTGCTTCTTGACGGACGCGGATTCGTATGCTATAATATTACAATGTATCATTAAAAGGGGAAAGTTTCCCTATGGGGAAAGTATCCCTATGGGATAATATCCCCATGAGCATACGGGAGGGAGCGCATGGTCATTCTCGGGATCGACCCGGGCGTCGCCACCGTCGGGTACGGCGTCGTGGACTGTCGGGGGGATCGGTTTCGCTGTTTGGAGTACGGCTGCATCACCACGGCGGCACACCAATTGCTCGAGCACCGGCTCTCGGAGATCTTCGCGGGGATGAAGGAGCTCATTGACCGCCACCGTCCCGACTGCGTTTCGGTGGAGGAGCTGTTCTTCAACAACAACCAAAAGACCGCCGTGGACGTTGCGCAGGCCCGCGGGGTGATCCTGCTGGCGGCGGACCAGTGCGGGCTTCCGATCTACGAATACACCCCGCTGCAGGTCAAAAGCGCCGTCGTCGGCTACGGGCGTGCCGAAAAGCAGCAGGTCATGTATATGGTCCGGCAATACCTGCATCTGCGGGAAACGCCCCGCCCGGACGACGCGGCGGACGCCATCGCCATCGCCATCTGCCACGGCAACAGCGTTCTGCACCGCCTCATGCCGCAATAGGCATTTTGATTGAAAGGAAAGGACACGGAAAACGGTATGTTTTACTATCTGCGCGGGACGCTGACCGTGCTTCGGCAGGGGTTCGCGGTCCTCGAATGCGGCGGCGTCGGCTTTCGGCTGGCGATCTCCGCGTCTACGTTCGCGTCGCTTTCCGCGTCGCTCGACAAGGAAGCGATGCTGTATACCTATCTTTCCGTCCGCGAAAACGCCATGGAACTTTGCGGGTTTTCGTCGGAGGAGGAACTGGAGCTGTTTGAAAAGCTGATCGACATCTCCGGCATCGGTCCGAAGGCCGCCCTGTCCATTCTCGGCGTGCTTACGCCGGCGGATCTGATCCGCGCCTGCGCCGACGGGGATTACAAGGCGGTCGCCCGTGCGCCGGGGGTCGGGAACAAGACGGCGCAGCGGGTGGTGCTGGAGCTGAAAGGGCGTCTGCCGGACCTGCCGCAAAGTCCGCACGGCTCGCCCGGTCCGTCCGGCGGGAGCGCGCTTTCGCAGATCACGGATACGCTGGTGCTGTACGGGTTTTCCCGCGAGGAGGTGCAAAGCGCCGTGCGCGGAATGGATCTGGACCGCCCGATCGAGGAGTTGATCGCGGACACGCTGCGGGTGCTCGCGTCGAAACGGTAACCCGGGGAAAGGAGGGACCTCATGCCGATCAATACCAAAGTCCCGGAATACGGGGACGGCGACTTCGACTTTGAAAGCCGCTACACCGCCGCCGAATATACGCCGGAGGACACCGAAACCGAACTGTCCCTCCGCCCGAAGACGCTCGACGAATACGTCGGGCAGGAAAAGGTCAAAAGCAACCTGAAAATCTATATCGAAGCGGCCGCCGCACGGCAGGAAGCGCTCGACCATGTGCTGCTGTTCGGTCCGCCGGGGCTGGGAAAGACCACGCTGTCCTTCCTCGTCGCCTCGGAGCTCGGGGTCAACCTCAAGGTCACGTCCGGACCCGCCATCGCCAAGGCGGGCGACCTCGCCGCGCTCCTGACGACGCTCGAACGCAACGATATTCTGTTTATCGACGAGATCCACCGCCTGCCCAAGCAGGTCGAGGAGGTCCTGTACCCCGCGATGGAGGATTTCTGTCTGGATCTGATGATGGGGAAAGGACCGTCCGCCCGCTCCATTCGGATCCCGCTCAAGCCGTTCACGCTTATCGGCGCGACCACCCGCGCCGGGCAGTTGTCCGCGCCGCTGCGCGACCGGTTCGGGATGTCCTTTCGGCTGGAGATGTATCCGCCGGAGGACCTCGCCCGCATCGTCACCCGTTCCGCCGGACTGCTGGAAACCTCCATCACGCCGGCAGGCGCGCTGGAGATCGCGAAGCGCTCCCGCGGGACGCCGCGAATCGCCAACCGCTGGCTCAAGCGGGTGCGGGATTTCGCCATCGTCAAGGGGGACGGCACCGTGACCGAGGAGATCGCCGACCTCGCGCTCCGTGCGATGGAGATCGACGAGCTCGGGCTGGATTCGGTGGACCGCAAGATGCTCGACGCGATCATCCGCCATTTCGGGGGCGGTCCCGTCGGGCTGGAAACGCTCGCCGCCGTCACGGGCGAAGCCGCCGTCACGATCGAGGACGTGTACGAGCCGTACCTGATGCAGCTCGGCTTCCTCAACCGCACGCCTCGCGGGCGAATGGCGACCGCCGGGGCGTACCGGCACATGGGCGTCACGCCGCCGGACGGACTGACGGGCGGCGCTGCTTGCGGGCAGCAGTTGATGGATACCGGGGAGGACGGGTAAGGAATGTTTGTCGCGGACCGCTGGCGGGAGTACACGCTGCTCGACGCCGTGAACGGGGAACGGCTGGAACGCTGGGGGAAGTACCTCCTCGTCCGCCCGGACCCGCAGGTGATCTGGCGCGGAGAGAAGCGCCGACCGGAATGGGAAAAGGCGGACGGGATCTACCGCCGGAGCCGCGAGGGCGGCGGACGGTGGGTCAAGAAGGATCTGCCGGAGGAATGGACGGTCTCCTATGGGGATCTGCGCTTTTCGCTTTCCCCGATGGGGTTCAAGCACACGGGGCTGTTCCCGGAGCAGGCGGCGAACTGGGATTGGTTTTCCGAACGCATCCGTTCCTGTCCGCGGGAAGTGAAACTGCTGAATCTGTTCGCGTACACCGGCGGCGCGACGGTCGCGGCGGCGAAGGCGGGCGCGTTCGTCTGCCACGTCGACGCGTCGAAGGGCATGGTCGCCCGTGCCAAGCAGAACGCCGTCCTTTCCGGGGTACCGGGGGACCGTGTGCGGTACATCGTCGACGACTGCGCCAAATTCGTCGCACGGGAGTACCGTCGGGGCAGCCGCTACGACGCGATCATCCTCGACCCGCCGTCCTTCGGGCGCGGACCGAACGGGGAACGCTGGGTCATCGAGGAAGGGCTGGACGAACTGCTCGGGCTGGTCTGCAGCGTGCTTTCGGAGCGTCCGCTGTTCGTCCTGCTCAATTCCTACACGACCGGGCTGTCCCCCGCGACCAACGGCTACCTGCTCGCCCGCCATCTGAAGCGCTTCGGCGGTCATGTGGAGAGCGGGGAACTGGGACTGCCGGTCGTCGAAAGCGGTCTTGCGCTCCCCTGCGGCGCGGCGAGCCGCTGGGTGTGCGACGAGATCTGAAGGGAAAAGTAAAGGGAAAGCATGAGTTTCATCGAGATCGATCAACTGTCGTTTCGGTACCATCCGACCGGGGCGCCGGTGCTGCAAAATCTGACCCTTTCGATCGAAAAGGGCAGCTATACCGCCATTCTGGGGCATAACGGCAGCGGAAAAAGCACGCTGGCGAAATTGCTTTGCGGAATCCTGACCCCGTCCGAAGGGAAGGTCACCGTCGACGGAATGGACACGTCCGACGAATCCGTCTCGCTCCGCCTGCGCAAGACCTGCGGCATGATCTTCCAGAACCCGGACAACCAGTTGGTCGCCGGAATGGTGGAGGAGGACGTGGCGTTCGCGCCGGAAAACCTCGGGCTCCCGCGTGAGGAGATCCGCCGTCGTGTGGATGAAGCGCTCGAGACCGTCGGCATGACCGCATACGCCCGCCATTCCACCGCCAAGCTGTCCGGCGGGCAGAAGCAGCGGATCGCCGTCGCCGGCGTGCTCGCCATGCTGCCGGACTGCATCCTGTTCGACGAAGCGACGGCCATGCTCGACCCGACCGGTCGCCGGGACATCATGGCGGCGATGAAGAAGCTCAACCGGGAAAAGAACATCACGGTCGTCACCATCACGCACTATATGGCGGAGGCGATCGAAGCGGACCGGGTGCTCGTGCTCGACCACGGGAAACTGCTCATGGACGGCTCCCCGCGTGAAATCTTTTCCCGCGTCGCGGAGCTGCAGAAGGCGTCGCTTTCGGTCCCGCAGGTCACGGAACTGCTGTACCTGCTCGAAAAGGACGGCTACGCCTTCCCGAAGGGCATCCTGCACGCCATGGAAGCGGCGGACGCGCTGGAAGCGGTCCTGCCGAAGCGCGCCCTGCCGGCGGGCGCGAAGACCCCGGAACCGTCCGGCGCGCCGGAAACGGACGCGGCGCTGGAGCTGCGGGACGTGACCGTCGTTTACGGGGAAAAGACCCCGTTCCGCACGGAGGCGCTCTCGCAGGTCTCGGTGCGCTTCCCGCGTGGGGAGGTCATCGGCGTCATCGGGCATACCGGCTCCGGCAAAAGCACGCTCGCGACCCTGCTCAACGGACTGCGCAAGCCGACGGAAGGGACCGTGCTGCTCGGCGGCGAGGACCTGTGGAAGGAACCCAAGCAGATGCGGAAGATCCGAAGCCGGGTCGGGCTGGTGTTCCAATACCCGGAGTATCAGCTTTTCGAGGAGACCGTTCGGGCAGACATCGCCTTCGGACCGCGCAACATGGCGCTGTCGGCGGAGGAGATCGACCGACGGGTGCGGGACGCGGCATCCTTCTGCGGGCTTTCCGCTTCGGAGCTGGAAAAAAGCCCGTTCGAGCTGTCCGGCGGACAGAAGCGGCGGGCAGCCATCGCGGGGGTGGTCGCCATGGAGCCGGAAGTGCTGGTGCTGGACGAACCGGCTGCCGGGCTGGACCCGAAGGGACGGGAGGAGATCTTCGGCGGACTGATGGAATACCGCGAACGACGCGGTGCGACGCTGCTGCTGATCTCCCACAGCATGGAGGAGGTCGCCCGGTACGCCGACCGCATTCTGGTCCTCAAGAACGGGAAGGTGTACCTTTACGGGACGGTCGGAGAGGTGTTCGGACAGGCGGAAAAGCTGTTCGACGCGTCCCTTGACCTGCCGCAGATCACCAAGCTGTTTCTGGAACTGAAGAAGCGTTCCCTCTGCGCGGAAACGGACGTCTACACCGTCCCATATGCGAAAAAGCGGATCGGGAGGTTGCTCGAATGCTCAAAGACATGACGCTCGGGCAGTATTTCCCGGGGAATTCCTTCCTGCACCGGGCGGACCCCCGCGTCAAGCTCGTTGCGCTGGTGGTGTATCTGGTGTTCGTGCTGCTGGCGAAGACCGCCTGTGCGCTCGGGATCGTGCTGGTCACGATGCTGACGCTCGCGGCGGTGTCCCGCATTCGGTTTTCGGTGCTGGCGCGTTCGCTGAAGCCGGTGGTGTTCATTCTGCTGTTCACCGGGGTGCTCAACCTGTTCCTCACGACCGGGGAGACCCCGTTGGTCGAATGGAAGTTCATCCATATCTACCCCGAAGGGGTGCGCACGGCGGTCTGCATGATGCTGCGTCTGGTCTGCCTCGTGGGCGGGAGCAGCCTGCTGCTGTCCTATACGACCAGTCCGCTGGACCTGACCGACGCGATCGAATCGCTGTTCGGCTTCCTCAAGAAGCTGCGCGTGCCGATCCACGAATTCGCGATGATGATGACCATCGCGCTCCGCTTTATCCCGACGCTGACGGAGGAAACGGACAAGATCATCTCCGCCCAGAAGGCGCGGGGCGCGGATTTTGAATCCGGCGGACTGATCCGCAAAGCGAAAGCGATCGTCCCGATCCTGATCCCGCTGTTCGTATCCGCGTTCCGGCGGGCGGACGAACTGGCGGAGGCGATGGAGTGCCGCTGCTACCACGGCGGAGAGGGGCGCACCAAACTCAAAGTCATGCGCAGCCGTCCGTCGGATTATGTGTTCCTGCTCGTCATGGCTCTGCTGTGCGCCGGGGTTGTGCTCGCGAACCGTTTCCTGTCGTTTCAAGTGGGGGTTTTCACGCTATGACCTGTGCGCTGCGGCTCGCCTACAAAGGAACCGCCTACTGCGGCTGGCAGGTGCAGAAGAACGCCCGCAGCGTCCAGCAGACCCTGCAGGACGCGATGGAAGCCGCCTTCGGTTCCCGCGGGACGGTCACCGGGTGCAGTCGGACGGACGCCGGGGTACACGCGAAAGGTTTCGTCTGCAAGGCGGAAGGACTGCCCGACCGTCTCCCGCCGGAACGCGTGCCGGAGGCGCTCGGGAGGCTGCTTCCGCCGGACATCGCCGTGCGGGAGGCGTGGGTCGTCCCGGAGAGCTTCCATCCGCGCTACGACGCGAAGGGAAAGACCTACAGCTACCGCGTCCGCAACAGCCGCCTGTCCGACCCGTTCGATTACGAGTTTTCGGCGTTGTGGTTCCCGCGGATCGATGAAACGCGGGCGGACGCGCTTTGTAAATGCTTCTGCGGGAAGCGGGATTTCCGTTCCTTCCAGGCGTCCGGCTCGGACGTGACGGATACGGTCCGCACGGTTGCGGACTTCTCCTGCCGCCGCGACGGCGAAACCGTGCGCTTCACCGTGACCGCCGACGGCTTCCTGTACCATATGGTCCGCATCCTGGTCGGCACCGTGCTCGACCTGCTGCCGGCGCCGGACGCCGAACGGCGAGCGGAGGAGATCCTGTCCGCCCGCGACCGCACCGCCGCCGGGCGCACCATGCCCGCGAAAGGGCTCTGCCTCGAACAAGTTTACTACGACTGAAATCCCCGGAGGTCCCCCGTGTCTGCGTTTTCCGTCTTTTCCGACCACAGGAAACGAAAAAAGAATATGCAAACGCCCACGGTGGAACAGTACTACCGGGATCGCGCCAGGCGCCTGTCCCGCGTGCGGTACCTCTGCCTGCTGCTGTGCGCCGCCTTCCTTCTGTACGGCTTTGCCGCCCACGGCGAGGAGCTGACGGCGGAGAATTTCCGCTATATGCTCAAATTCCTCAACGTCACGGAGGAGGACGACGAAACCGAGGCGAACACCGTGCGGTTCGACTACGCGGCGGGAAATATCGGCGGTCTGTTCCGCGGGGACATCGCCGTGCTCAACACCGACGGGCTTTCCCTGTACGGCTGGGACGCGGAACAGCTCTTTTCCGCCGCCTTCCGTCTGGAGTCTCCGCGCATGACCGTCACCTCCCAGAACATTTTCGTTTACGACCTCGGGAATTCGGACGTGCGGTTGTTCAATTCCTACGAGCAGACCGCGCACATCGCGACGGAGTACCCGGTGTACGCCCTGTCTGCCAACGATTCCGGCAATTTCGCCGTCGCGACCTCCGAAAAGAACTACCGCAGCGTCATCTACGTCTACAATTCGTATGCGCAGCGGATCTATACCCGCCGTCTCAGCGACCTTTACGTCGACCAGCTCGCGCTTTCCCCGGACGGAAAGAGCTTCCTCGCGCTCGGGCATTCCGCACGGGGCGGGGACCTGGTCGCCGTGCTGCAGCGCTATTCGCTGACCGACGAGGAGCCGCTGTTCACCGCTTCGTTCGCCGGGGAACTGCCGCTGCGGATCGATTACCTTTCGGATGGACGCTTCGCCGTGCTGACCGACGGGGCGCTGCGGTGCTACGACGTCGGCGCGGAGGACCCGGTCGGGAGCGTGTCGTTCGAGGACGCGTCGCTGCGCGGGTGCGATTTCTCCGGCGGGCGCGTGCTGCTGACCTTCTACGACGCCGGACTTTCCGGCGGGACGGTGCTGCGCGTCTACGGAGACGACGCGAATATGCAGGGGGAATACCGCTTCGAGGGCGCGGTGACGGACAAACGGATGCTCGGCGACGCGCTTTGCGTGCTGACCGTCGGAGAAGTGAACGTCCTGCCGCTTTCCGGCGGCGAACCGACCGCGTATACCGTCGGCAAGGACGCCCTGCAGCTGCTCGACGACGGCGGGACGCTGGTCCTGTTTGAAAAAAACGACGCCTATCGGCTGACCGATGAAACCAATGATGAAACCAATTCAAAAGGAGAATCACAATGAGCCTATTGCTTGACCTGATCCTGCTGCTGATCGCAGGGGTCACCATCTTCCTCGCCGCCAAACGGGGCTTCGTCAAGACCCTGCTTTCCACCGCGAGCACGCTCGTCGCGTTGGTGATCGTTTTCCTCTTCACCTCTCCGCTGACCGACCTTCTGGAAAGCACGGCGCTTCCCGACGCCGTCCGAACGAATACCGCTTCTGTGATCGACAGCCTCGTCGAACAGCAGGGCGCGGAGGACAGCCAATCCCTCGCGCTCGACCGCGAAAGCGAGCTGTATGCCCTGCTCGAAGGGATCGGCATCGACAGCGAAAGCCTGTCGAACTGGGTCACGGAGCACGAGAACATGGTCAAGGAGGAATTCCGCGACGAACTGGTCGCATTCGTCGCCGACAGCGTCACGCCGATGCTGCTGAGCGCGATCTCGGTCGCCATCCTGTTCTTCGGCTCGTATATTGCGCTGAAGCTGCTGAGCTTCCTGCTGACCGGCGTGGTGGAGAAGATCCCGTTCGTGCGGGGCGCGAACCATATGCTCGGCGTCGTGCTCGGCGTCGTGCTCGCGCTGATCCGCATTTTGATCTTCTGCACGGTGGTGCGGGTGCTGCTCAATACATCGCTGCTCTCCGGCTTGGGCGCTCTCGCCGGGATCGACCCGGACAAGACCCTGCTGTTCCGCCTGTTCGGGAACATTCCGTTCATTCGGATGTTCTTCTGACGGTGCCTTGAAGGAACGCGGAATAACATAAAAAGGACAAGGTAAGCGTCCCATGAAAAAGAATATCCAAAAACAGATCCCGAATATCCTGTCTGTGATCCGCCTGCTTTGTATTCCCGCGTTCGTCTTTCTGTTCATACGGGGGAATCGCGTCGCGTCGGCAGGGGTGTTCTGCTTCGCGTCGGCGACGGACGTGCTCGACGGGTATCTGGCGCGTCGGAACAACTGGATCACGAACGTCGGGAAGATCCTCGACCCGGTGGCGGATAAGCTGATGCAGTTCACCGTCCTGCTGTGCCTGACCTGTTCGTTCAGCGGAGCCGCCCAGGTCATCGCGTCGATCGTGCTGGTGCTGTTTTCGCTCAAGGAGCTGGCGATGCTCGCCGGTGCGATCGTGGTCCTGCGCGTCAAGCGCAACGTCGTCGCGTCCGTCTGGTATGGAAAGCTCGCGACGGTCATCTTCTTCGTCATCACCGTCGTGCTGATTCTGGACCCGAATAACCTGCTGCTCTGCGCCGTGCTCTGCACGCTGCTGGTCTGCACGATCCTGTTTGCGCTGATCATGTATTACGTCAAGATCTTCCGTGGAAAATACGGAATCAAAAAATTCGAGAATATGAGGAGAACCAAGGAATGACCCCAAGATTTCCAAAGTGCAGCCGATGCCACGTCCGACCCGCCGTGATCTTCATGAATAAGGAAGTCGACGGGAAGCCCGTGCAGGAGGGGTACTGCATCAAATGCGCCAAAGAGCTTGACATCAAGCCGATCGATACGATCCTCAAGCAGATGGGTCTGAGCGACGACGACCTCGAAAATATGTCCTCCGAGCTGGATTCCCTGCTCCCCGACGTCACCGAAGAGGACGACGGGACCGACGAGGGACGTGCGCCCGCCATCGACCTCAACGCGGTCTTTAACGGCGGGGAGAACCGCCCCGCGCCTCGCACGTCGGGCGACGAACGCCGCAAAGCGCCCGGCGCGGAACAGAAGCGCAAGCGCAAATGCCTCGACGCGTTCTGCATCGACCTGACCTCCCGCGCACGGGAAGGGAAGCTCGACCGTGTCGTCGGGCGCGACGCCGAGCTGGAGCGGGTCACGCAGATCCTCTGCCGCCGACAGAAGAACAACCCCTGCCTTATCGGCGAACCGGGCGTGGGCAAGACCGCCGTCGCGGAAGCGCTCGCCATGCGCATCGCCGACGGGAAAGTCCCGTATAAGCTGCGCGACAAGGAAGTTTTTCTGGTCGATATGACCGCCATCGTCGCGGGGACGCAGTTCCGCGGGCAGTTCGAGAACCGCATGAAGGGGCTGATCAACGAGGTCCGCGAAAACGGCAACATCATCCTCGTCATCGACGAGATCCATTCCATCGTCGGCGCGGGCAACGCCGAGGGCGGCATGAACGCCGCGAACATCCTCAAGCCCGCCCTGTCCCGCGGAGAGGTGCAGATCATCGGCGCGACCACGCTGACCGAATACCGCAAGTATATCGAGCACGACGCGGCGCTGGAGCGCCGGTTCCAGCCGGTCATGATCAACGAACCGTCCATCGCGGACTCCGTGAAGATCCTGCAGGGGATCCGCCCGTATTACGAGAAGTTCCACGGGATCCGTATCCCGGACGCCGTCGTACGGCAGATGGTCACGCTTTCGGAGCGGTATATCACCGACCGTTTCCTGCCGGACAAAGCCATCGACCTGATGGACGAGGCGTGCGCCAACGTTTCCATGCACTCTCCCGTCATCAACGAGCTTTCCGCCCTGACCGACGAGCTCAAGCGGCTGCGGGACACGCAGGCGGACCTCGAAGCGCAGGAGACCAAGGACGAATCCGACTACGCCCGTCTCGCGGAATTAAAGACCGCCCTCCTGCAGAAGGAGGAACGGTTCGACGAGCTTTCCGCCGAGCGGGACCGCCTGCAGTTGACGCTGGACGACATCGCGTCGGTCATCGAGGTCTGGACGGGGATCCCCGCGTCCAGTATCGGCGAAAACGATTTCCGCAAGCTCGAACGGCTGACCGACACCCTGCGTTCCCACATCGTCGGGCAGGACGAGGCGATCGAAAAGGTCGCCCGTGCGATCCGCCGCTCCCGTGCGGGCATCGCGTATAAGAAAAAGCCGGTTTCGTTCATCTTCGCCGGGAGCACCGGCGTCGGCAAGACGCAGTTGGTCAAGGACCTCGCGCAGTACCTGTTCGATTCGCCGGACGCGCTGATCCGGCTGGATATGAGCGAATATATGGAGAAGTACTCGGTCTCCCGCATCATCGGCTCCCCGCCGGGCTACGTCGGCTACGACGAAGCGGGGCAGCTGACCGAAAAAATTCGCCGCAAGCCGTATTCGGTCGTACTGTTCGACGAGATCGAAAAGGCGCACCCGGACGTGCTCAATATCCTCCTGCAGATCCTCGACGACGGTCGGATCACGGATTCGCACGGCAAAGAAGTCAACTTTGAAAACACCGTCATCATCATGACGACCAACGCCGGGGCGACCGCCGCTTCGCCGACCGGGTTCACCCACACGGCGCACGAAAGCGACGAACTGCGGGTCCGCACCGCCTTAGAGGCGTTCCTGCGTCCGGAATTCCTCAACCGGGTCGACGAGATCGTCGTGTTCAACCGCCTGACGCGGGAACATTTCGGGCAGATCTGCCGGATCATGCTCGGCGAACTGGCGGGCGTGCTCGCCGAAAAGGGGATCAAGCTGTCCTGGACGGACGGCGTCATCGACTGGCTGTCGGAGAAAGGGTTCTCCGAGAAGTACGGCGCCCGCAACCTGCGTCGGCTGATCCAGACCGAGCTGGAGGACGCCATCGCGTCGGAACTGGTCGCACGCTACCGCGAGACGGTGACCGCCGTGGACGTTTCGGTGGAGGACGGCAAGCCGGTCCTGCAAGTCCGCTGAGGCGGAAAGGCATTATCAAAGTTATCTGGAAAGGAACTGCCCGTCATGCAGGGAATCTCCGACAATTCCGCCGCGCAGGCGGAGTTTCCGCCGCAGACGCTCACGCCCGAGGAGGTCGCCGAACTGCTTCGGAGCGACCCGATCGCCGGATTGAGCGAAAAGACGGCGCGGGCGCGTCTGCGGCGGTTCGGAAAGAACCGGATCCGCAACGAGATCGATATTCGCTTCTCGCAAAGCCTCAAGAACCAGTGTAAGGGGCTCAACAACCTGTTCCTGCTCGTCGCGATGCTGCTGCTGTTCCTGTTCACGCAGGAAACGCTCTACCTCGTCGGGGTGGGCGCGACCGTCGCGCTGATGCTGTTCGGCGCGTTCGTCGAGTCCCGTGCGGCGGGTGCGCTGAACGTGCCGGGGAAATATGCCTCGCTGTCCGTGCGGACCGTGCGCGGCGGGGCGGAAAAGCGGCTGGACAGCCGACTGCTGGTCCCGGGGGACCTGATCCTGCTGCAAAAAGGGTGCCTCGTCCCTGCCGACGCCCGTCTGGTGGACGCGACCGGGGACCTGACGGCGCTGGAAACCCCGGTCAGCGGGGAGCGGAACAGCGTGCGCAAGCACGTCTACGCGATCGGTCGGGGGGACGAGTCCGTTTCCGCCAACATGATCTACGCCGGGACCATTCTGACCGGCGGAAGCTGTAAAGCGATGGTCTGCCGGACCGGCGGGAACACGCTGACCCGCCAGATCCACGCCCGGCGGGAGGAGTATCTACCGCCGCTGCTGCGCGGCGTGCGGGAGTTCTGCCGTTGCACGTCGATCGCCTGCATCCTCGCGTGCCTGCTGCTGGTCGCGTTCGGGGCGGTCCGAAAGGCGGACGTGAATCTGCTGTTCGCGCTGACTGCCGCCGCGGGCGGCGCGTCGCTGTGCGATACGGCGCTCTCGCTCGCGCTGATGTCCTTCGGCGTGGGTCTGCGCGGCATGGCGAAGGACAAGCTGATCGTCCGCAACATGGACCGCATCTCCAAGCTCGCGTCGGTCAATACGGTCATGTGCCCGCAGGAATTGATGTTTCCGCCCCGCAAAACCAAACTGCAAAGCGTCTACGTCGCCGGCAAGACCTTCCAAACGGAAGCGCCGCCGGTCCCCGCGGTGCAGGACCTCCTCAAGCTCTCGTTGGTCTGCTCCGCGCACCCGAAAAACCGCCGCCCGTTCGAGCAGGTCGCTTACGACTACCTCAAGGACGCCTGCGTCCCGATGGACGACCTGACCGAGCGTTGGTTCCGCATCGACGTCGAACGCGCCGGGAGCGGCGAGGTCTGCGGCGTGCTCGCCCTGCACAACGACCATAACAACGTCGTCGTCAAGGGCTCACCGGAAAACATCCTCTCCCGCTGCGCCGGATACGAACAGGACGGCAAGGAGTACCGCCTCGACGCCGTCGCACGCAGAAAGATCCTCTCCGCCGCGGAGAATGCCGCGAAAACCAACGCGTTTCTCGTCGCCATCGCGTCCGGGACGACCGACGCGGACGCCCTGCGCGCCCCCGAAGCGGAACGCAGGCTGATCTTCCGGGGCTTCCTCGCCTTCGCGCTCTCGATGGAGGTGGACCCGGCGAGCGCCGTATTCCGCTGTGCGCGTGCGGGGATCGAAGCGGTGGTCTCCACTTCCGACCCCTACTATACCGCCGTCAGCGTCGGTCGCAGCGCCGGGATCATCGAAAGCGAGGGGCAGGTCGTCAGTTCCCGCGAGATCAAAGCGCAGGAACGGGGTATGTTCGTGCTGAACGCGGGGAAATATAAACTGTTCCTGGAGCCGGACGACGACCAATGGCAGGACGTCCTGCAGCTGCGCAAAAGCGCGGGGCGGACCGTCGCCGCCATCGCCTCCCGCGAGGAGGAACTGCCGCTGCTGCGGGAAGCGGACGTGTCCGCCGTGCCTGCCGGGGTCAGCGACGCGCTGCGGGAGTCCGCAGACGTGCTGCTGCTGGAGAACGGCTTCCATGTGACCGCCAACGGCATTACCGACGCCCGTGCGCTCTGCTTCCGCCTGCTTTGGCTTGCGCGGTACCTGACCGCCGGGGCGTCGACGCTGTTCCTGTCGATTTTCGCGTCGCTGTGCGCCGGGACGCCGCTGCCGTTCGGGCTGCCGGGTCTGCTGTACGGCGGACTGTTCGTCAATCTGGTGCTCGCCTGCGCGATCGCGCTTCTGCCGGTGGACCGCAAACTGCTTTCCCAGCCGTTTCCGACGCCCGGCGGGGGGCTGAGCCTGCGTTCCCTGCTCCCGTCGTTCGCCTATGCGCTGGGCAGCGGGGTCTGCCTGACGGTCCTCGCGTTCCTGACCGAAAGCGAGACCTGCGGGATGCTCTTCTTCCTGCTTTCGCAATTCTTCTTCGCCTGCGGCTGCCTGTGGTCGGAGGGCGCGTTCCGGCGCAAGCGGTTCGGATACCGCCTCTTCTGGGTGCTTTTCCCGTTCCTCGCGCTGGTGACGGTCGCGCTGGTCGCTCTGCCGGGGGTGAACACCGCCCTGGGATTTGCCCCGCCGACGCTCCGAAGCGCACTGCTCACCGTCGGGTTCGCCGCCGGCTGGCAGCTTTGCGTGCAGTTGTTCCTGCTGGTTCGTTCCAACCGAAAAAAGAAAGAAAAAAGATAAAAAATTCAAAAAAAGGAGCCTGCTATCATGAAAATCACAAAAGATATGCTGATCGGCGACGTGCTGGATCAGTATCCCGACCTTGCCGTCTACTTCTTTGAGATCGGTATGCACTGCCTCGGCTGCCCGCATTCCCGCGGGGAAAGCATCGAGGAAGCCTGCGACGTACACGGGACCGACGTCGCCGCCCTGCTCGAAAAGCTGAACGCGGCGGTCGCCTGAGGGGAGGGACGTACATATGGCCGGCAAAAAAGGGAATAAAGTGACCGGATTCTTCCACGACTTCAAGGCGTTTATCACCAAAGGAAACATCCTCGACATGGCCGTCGGCGTGATCATCGGTTCCGCGTTCAACCAGATCGTCACGTCGCTGGTCAACGATATTCTCATGCCCGTCATCGGTCTGATCTGCAATACGCAGGACATCGCCGACCTCAAAGCGGTCATCACGCCCGCCGTCATGGACGGGGAAACCGTCGTCACGCCCGAAGTCGCGATCCGCTACGGCGCGTTCATCTCGTTCATCATCAATTTCCTGATCGTCGCGCTGACGCTGTTCGTCGTGCTGCGGGCTTCCATGAGCTTCCAGAAGAAGATGGAATCCCTGCACCGGAAGGAAGCGGAGGAAGCGCCTGCCGCTCCGCCGGAACCGACCGTCGAGGAAAAGACCCTCGCCGTGCTGGAGGACATCAAGGGGATGCTCGCGGAGAAGAACCCGCAGGACAAAAACGCGAAATGACGACCGACCGCTGTCTGCTCGGCGCGGACGGCGGCGGGAGCAAGACCGCCGTCGTGCTGACCGACCTCGACTTGCGGGTAAGACACTGCAAGTCCTTTCCCCGCTCGAATCCGGGCGACATCGGCTACGACGCGACCGAGCGCCTGCTGCTTTCCGCCTTTGACGAGGTCCGCCGGGAGGCGGGCGTGCCGTCGGAGGCGGTCGCGGCGGTATTCGCCGGGGTCGCCGGGCTGTCCGCGGGCGACTGTGCGTCCCGGTTCCGTTCGGCGCTTCGGCGGGCGTATCCGCGTGCCGCCGTCGATTGCTCGCACGACGGGATCAACGTCCTGTACGCGGCGTTCCCGGACGGTGGAGACGGCGTGTCCGTCATCTGCGGCACCGGGTCGTCCTGCTTCGTCCGCCGGGGGGATTCGCTGTACCGCATCGGCGGGTGCGGGCAGTTCGACCTGAAGGGCAACGGCTACGAGATCGGTCGCGCCGCGTTCGCGCACGTCTTCCGTGCGATGGACGGGCGGGACGCGTCCGGCTGGCTGGCGCGGGCGCTGCACGAACGGTTCGGCGGCGACTGCCACGCGCACATCATCGAGATCAACGATTTCACCAAAAACCAATTCGCTTCCTACGCGCCGCTGGTCTTTGAAGCGGCGCGGGAGCACGGCGACAAGGCGGCGCTCGCCATCCTGCGCGAAAACCTGCACTACGTCGCCGAACTGATTTCCGCCGCCGCGCATTGCTTTGACGGGTCCCCCTTCCGCACCGCGCTCGCGGGCGGACTGTTCCGCGACCCGCTGACCCTTCCGCTGCTGCGGGAAAAGACCCCGCCGCAGACGGAACTGTTCGTCCTCGACCGCGAACCGTACCTCGGCGCCGCCGCCGCTGCGCGGGCGCTGTACAACGGCGCCCCGCCGCCGACGGACGCAAAATTCCCCGCACGTTTACAGAAAGGATACGACCAAACATGAGCGACATTGTCTACGACGAACTGCGCACCATGCGGCATTCCTGCTCGCATATCCTCGCGCAAGCCGTCAAACACCTTTACCCGGACACCAAACTTGCCATCGGTCCCGCCATCGACAACGGCTTCTACTACGATTTCGACTGCGCCGGCAAGCCCTTCACGGCGGAGGACTTCGACGCGATCGAGGCGGAAATGAAGTCCATCGTCAAGGCGAACCTGCGGATCGAGCGCTTCACCCTGCCCCGTGCGGAAGCGCTGGAGCTGATGAAGGACGAACCGTACAAGCTCGAACTGATCAACGACCTCCCGGAGGGCGAGGAGATCTCCTTCTACCGGCAGGGCGACTTCACCGACCTTTGCGCCGGACCGCACGTCGCCTACACCAAAAAAGTCAAGGCGTTCAAGCTGACCTCCGCGACCGGCGCGTACTGGCGCGGGGACTCCTCCCGCAAGATGCTCACCCGCATCTACGGCACCGCCTTCTTCACGAAGGAGGAGCTCGACGCCTATCTCGCCGCACAGGAGGAAGCGAAGAAGCGGGACCACAACCGGCTGGGACGCGAACTCGGCTACTTCACGACGGTCGACGTCGTCGGACAGGGACTGCCGATCCTGCTGCCGAAGGGCGCTCGCGTCGTGCAGCTGATGCAGCGTTGGATCGAGGACCTCGAGGAAAGCCTCGGCTGTATCCTGACCAAGACCCCGCTCATGGCGAAGCGGGACCTCTACCAAATCTCCGGGCACTGGGACCACTACCTCGACGGGATGTTCATCATCGGCGACCCGAACGACGAAACCAAGGACTGCTTCGCCCTCCGCCCGATGACCTGCCCGTTCCAATACCAGGTCTACCTCAACGAGAAGCGCTCCTACCGCGACCTGCCGATGCGCCTGACCGAAACCTCCACCCTGTTCCGCAACGAGGATTCCGGCGAGATGCACGGGCTGATCCGCGTGCGGCAGTTCACGATCTCCGAGGGGCATTATATCCTGCGTCCCGACCAGCTCGAGGAGGAATTCAAGGGCTGTCTGGAACTGGCAAAGTACTGTCTGGAAACGGTCGGACTGCTGGAGGACTGCACGTTCCGCTTCTCCCAGTGGGATCCGGCGAACCCGAAAAACAAGTACGAAGGCACCCCCGAACAGTGGGAGGAAGCGCAGTCCATCATGGGTCGCATCCTCGACCACCTCGGCGTGGAATACACCGTCGGCATCGACGAAGCCGCCTTCTACGGTCCGAAGCTGGACATCCAGTACCACAACGTCTACGGCAAGGAGGATACGCTGGTCACGATCCAGATCGACCTCCTGCTCGCGAAGCGCTTCGGCATGGAGTACACGGATTCGGACAACACCAGCAAGAACCCGTATATCATTCACCGCACCAGCCTCGGCTGCTACGAACGCACGCTCGCGTACCTGATCGAGAAGTACGCGGGGGCGCTCCCGCTCTGGCTCATGCCCGAACAGGTTCGGATCCTGCCGATCGCCGACCGCCACAACGACTACGCGTTCGCCTGCCGCGACGCCCTGCGGAAAGCGGGCTTCCGCGTCACGGTGGACACCCGCAGCGAGAAGATCGGCTACAAGATCCGCGAAGCGCAGCTCGAAAAGATCCCGTATATGCTGGTCCTCGGCGACGAGGAAGCGCAGAACGGCACCTACGCCGTCCGTTCGCGCAAGGACGGCAACCTCGGCACGGTCTCCCCGGAAGCGTTCCTCGAACGCATCACCGTCGAACGGGACACCAAAGCCAAGGGCTGACCGGCAAAGCCGCCGACCCGTTTTTCCGTATACCGCCGCGAGGGTTCCTTGCGGCGGTATTGCTTTGACGACCGAAAGGAGCGTTTTTCATATGCCTACCGAATCTACCTTCCCCGAATGCGAGGACTGCGTCTACTTCCGCTATGACGAGGACGCGGACGCCGACCTTTGCGCCCTGCCGTTCGACGAAGACGAGCTTTGCCGCCTCTACGCGTCGGAAAAATGCCCGTACTTCCGCAAGTACGACGAGTACGGCACGGTCCGCAGACAGAATTGAAAGAAATCGAAAAAATTTCCCCGTTTCGCAAGGAATTTCTCCTTTTCGCGTGTATTTATAGATGAAACCCCTCGCGGGAGAGAAACGAAAAGGAAAGGAGATGTATCACCATGGAGGACGGTGCAAGTAGCTACCGCCGTTTTCTGGAAGGCGACGAGTCCGCATTCGACGAGGTGCAAAAAATCTATTTTGACCGGCTGACATACTATATCAACCGTTTCACGCAGGACTTCCATGCCGCAGAGGATCTCGCGGTCGATACCCTGCTCGAACTGTTGATCCACCGGAACCGTTACCATTTTCGCACGCCCTTGAATGCGTACCTGTTCGCCATCGCCCGCAACAAAGCCCTCAACTATCTGCGCAAGCGCGACCGGTTTCACACCGTTTCCGTCGACGACGCGGAGGAATTGGCAGACCGAGCGTCACTCGAGGAGGACCTGCTGACCGACGAACGGAATCGGGTCCTGATGCGGGAACTGGAGCAATTGCCGGAGGAGCTGCGGGAGGCGGTCCATCTCGTTTACTTCGAGGACCTCACCTACGAGCAGGCGGCACGCGTCATGCGCAAAAACCGCAAGCAGGTGGATAACCTGCTGACCCGTGCCAAGAACGCTTTGCGGCAAAGCGAAGCGCTCCAAAAAATTGTAAACAAATAAAAAAAGTAAAAGCCCGACGCGCTGCCACGCGGAAACGGGCAAGAAAAGGAGATTTGATCATGAGAAAAACGCAGGAACAGGTGAAAGCGGAACTGCAAGCCCGCCTGTCTCAGTATCAGACGGCGCAAAAGTCGCGCAGACGGTTTCTGCTGACCGGCGGTGCGCTGGTGCTGGTCTGCGCCGTCGTGCTGCTTGCCGTCGTGCTGCCGCTGTCCAAATCCGAACCGGCGGTTTCCGAAGAATCCTCCGCCGCTTCTTCGCAGGACACCGTGTCCAGCGAATATGTGCTCCCTCCTGTGCGGTATGGAACGATCGGGAATGCGGGCGGTGCGCTGGCGAAACGATATGACCTTGAGACCGCCATTGAGGATTCCGACATCGTCGCCCGTGTCCGTGTCGGCGACTGGCTCGGAGAGGACACATGGCTCGACAGCAGTTTCTTCGAGGTGTTCGTCGAAGAGCAGTATAAAGGCGACCCGATCGATTCCTTTATCCTGATGCAGATGGGGACCTCTAAATATACCTTTGATAACTATCCGTTGTACACGGCGGGAGAGGAATTGCTGGTTTTTGTCATGTACGTTGAAAATGTAGACGACCGCGGGGACCCGCTTTGGAGCTTCGATTTTGACCACGCGTACGGACTCGTCGGATGCTGGACGACGGCGCTGTATGCGCTGACCGACGAAAAAGGCGATATGTACTACGTCCAAAATTTCGGCGGGTTGAAATCGCAGCGGGCGGAACTGACGAATTACGCCGAAGATAAAGACTTTGCGAAAGCCCTGATTAATCGTGCGGGAGAGACCGATCCGATTTTCGGAATAGACGATAGTATTGAGAATTGGCGGGAAATATATGATTTTGGAAAAATTTATTCTGCAAAGGAATACGATCCGCTGCTGACGCCTCAAACAAATTAGCGGTCAAATAAATATATCTATACCAAACTAACCATCGGAATTTTTAACGAACTTTACCTTTCCCAACAAAAAACTTTCCTCCGGCGAATAACCTCCACGCCGGGGAAAAGAACGATCGACGGCGCACGGGACACGTTCCCGTGCGCTTTTGCGTATCGAAAAATCGGACGTTTTTTGCGAAAAGAGCGGATAAAAAAGGCAATCCCGTCAAATACTAACGGCGAATGAAGGTTCAACGAAAGCAAATAGGAAAGGCAGAATGAAACTATGAAAGCAACCGGAATCGTTCGCCGTATCGACGAACTCGGGCGGATCGTGATCCCGAAGGAGATCCGCCGCAGCCTGCGTATCCGCGAGGGCGAGCCGTTGGAGATCTTTACGAATGAGGAAGGCGGCGTCGTCTTCCAGAAATACTCCCCCGTCGGGGAATTTGGAGAATTTACCGCACAGTACGCCGAAGCGCTCCACAAGACCGCCGGTTTCCCCGTCGCCATCTGCGACCTCGACAGCGT
>CANQVQ010000011.1 GCA_947627335.1 uncultured Clostridia bacterium
CCTTAAACAGTCGAACTTGATCCGCTCCCGGGGGCGTTTCGTCGCTGGACGACGTGCGCGCCCTGCGGGAGATGGGCGTTTACGGGGCGATCCTCGGAAAGGCGTACTACACGGGAGCCGTCGATCTGCGGCGGGCGCTCGACGAAGCGAAAGGCGGTCCGGCATGATCACGAAGCGCATCATTCCCTGTCTCGACGTCCGGGACGGACGGGTGGTCAAGGGGGTCAACTTTCAGGGGCTTGCGGACGTGTCCTCCCCGGTGGAATTGGCGAAATACTACTCCGAAAACGGGGCGGACGAACTGGTTTTCTACGACATCACCGCGTCCTTCGAGGGGCGGCGGTTGTTCACGGAGATCCTGCGGCAGGTCGCGGAAACCATCTTTATCCCGCTGACCGTCGGCGGAGGCATCAACACGGTCGAGGACTTCGACCGCGTGCTCAAGTGCGGGGCGGACAAGGTCAGCGTCAATTCCGGCGCATTGCGGGACCCCGAACTGATCCGCGAGGCGGCGAGGCGGTACGGCGACCAATGCGTTGTGCTTTCGGCGGACGTCAAGCGGGTGGACGGGGAATTCCGCGTCTTTGCGAAGGGCGGACGCGAGGATACCGGGCTGGAGGCCATCCGCTGGATCCGACGCGGCGTCTCGCTCGGCGCCGGGGAAGTGGTGGTCAATTCCATCGACACGGACGGCGTCAAGCGGGGGTTCGATCTGGAAATGCTCGACGCGGTCTGCCGTGCGGTGCGCGTGCCCGTCATCGCGTCCGGCGGTGCGGGGACGCAGGAGGATTTCCTGCGCCTGTTCCAAACGCTCCCGGACGTTGACGCGGGGCTTGCTGCCTCGGTCTTTCACTTCGGCGAGATCCGTATCCCGGACCTCAAACGGACGCTCCGTGCGCACGGGGTGGTCGTCAGACTGTAAGCAAGGAAGGAAATTCGGATATGTTACCCATCGAAGAACTGCAATTTGACCGGGACGGGCTGATCCCCGCCGTCGTCGTCGACGCGCTCAGCAAGAAAGTGCTGACGCTCGCGTACATGAACCGCGAGAGCCTGGAAATTTCCATGCGGGAGGGCACGACCTGCTTCTGGAGCCGGTCCCGCAGACAGCTTTGGCGCAAGGGGGAGACCAGCGGCAACCGCCAGCACATCGTGTCCATCACCGCCGACTGCGACCGCGACGCGCTCGTCGTACTCGTCGAGAAGGACGGTCCCGCCTGCCATACCGGCGCGGACTCCTGCTTCAACGACAGGGTCTTTCAGAGCGATACCCTGCAGGAATTCAGCCTGCAGGGGCTTTACGAACTGCTCGAAGGGCGAAAGAAGGACCGCCCGGAAGGCTCCTACACGACCTATCTGTTTGAAAAAGGGATCGACAAGATCCTCAAAAAGGTCGGCGAGGAATGCACCGAGGTCATCATCGCAGGCAAAGCGGATGACAAGAAGGAAACGGTCTACGAGCTCGCGGACCTCGCCTACCACGCGATGGTGCTGATGGTGCAGATGGGAATCACGCCCGAGGACGTGCAGAGGGAACTCGCTTCCCGCCACGTCATCGACCATAAGGTCAAGCAGGAGAAAATGACCTGAAAAAAGCGAAAAAGGCGCCTGTTCGGCGAAAAACAGGCGCTTTTTTGTCCGCTTTGCGAAAAAACGGGAGGCGCCGGTCAACGCCTCCCGTGCGTTTTTTTCGGTTTACGACGCCGTGACGGTCAGGACCTCGTTCCCGCCTGCGGACGCCGGGTCGCCGTACAGCCCGTTGGATTCGTCGCCCGTCGGGGCGACTTTCGCGAACAGCGTGTAGGTTTCGCCGCTTCGCAGGGCGGACGCGGAGACGCAGACGCTCTGCGCGTCCTGCCGCAGGACGAACGTGCAGACCGCGCTTCCGTCGTCGCCGCGCAGGCTGTAAACCGTCCCCGCCTGCAGTTCCGTTTCGATGCGCAGATGGCTTTGCGCCGACGACGCGTCCGGGTACTTCGCCTGCCCGGCGGACCCGTAGGCGAGCAGGAAGCCGCCGTTCGTGCGAATGACGCCGCCGTCGTCGCCGCAGTCAAGCACGCTGTTCGCGTTGTTCGTCGGTCCCTGCACGACGACCGTCCCGCCGGAGAACACGAGGTCCCCGTTGGAATCCAGACCGTCCCCGCGTGCGTCCGCGAACAGCGAACCGCCGGAAACTTCGATGGACGTCTCGGCGCTGATGGCGTCGTCGCTCGCCGTCAGCTCGACCAGCCCGTCCGTGATCTTCACGAACCCATCGCGGGACTCGATCCCCTCGAACGAGCGCGTCACGCGCAAACTCCCGCCGGAGATCTCCACGTTTCCTTCTG
The DNA here is from genome assembly GCA_947627335.1 of uncultured Clostridia bacterium. GTDB lineage: Bacteria > Bacillota > Clostridia > Oscillospirales > CAG-382 > Coliplasma. The sequence goes on from CANQVQ010000011.1 coordinate 2,328, forward strand.
CTTTGATCCCCTTCGCGTCGGAATCGTCTGTTCCGCTGTACGAATCCAGCTCCAGAGCGGCGTCCCCGCCGATCTCCACGCTGCCCAGCGAGCGCAGGGCGTGGTCGCCGCTCTTGACGCGCAGACTCCCGCCCATGACGCGGATCAGACGCGGCACGTCCAGACCGTCCCCGCCGCATTCGACCGTGAAGTCGCCGCCTTCGATCACCAGATAGCCCTTCTCCGGGTCTTCCTCCTCGGAAACCTTCAATCCGTCGCCGTCGGCGGTCACGCGGACGGTCCCGCCCCGTGCGGAGAGGGAATTTTTGCCCTTCAGACCGTCCTCGGCGGCCTGCACGGAGACGTCGCCGGAGACGATGCGGAGATTCTTATTGCTGACGATGCCGTGGCGGTAGGTCGTCTCGACGGCAAGCGAACCGTTCCCGTTGATCGTCAGGGAGCATTTGCTGTGGATCGCACCCGCGTAGCGTCCGTTGCCGGGGTTCGTCCCCTGCACGAATCCGCTGCCGGTATCGGTCACGGTATTTTCCGTCCCGTCAGCGAGCGTGATAGAGACTTTGTCCGCTTCCTCGCAGTAGAGTGGCGAATAGTCCGCACAGGTCAGCGAAAAGCCGTTGAACACCAGGTGGACCTTCTCCGTGTCCGCGACCTGCACGAACACCTGCCCGTCAAGCGAGCCGGAGAGCACATAGGTCCCCGCCTGCGTGATCGACAGTTTTCCGGACGCGTAGGAAGCGCCCGTTCCGTTTTCGATCGTCACGTCACCGTTTTCGCATTTCACGAACGTATCGCTCCCGGACCACGCCGCGTCCAGGTCAAAGTTCGACCAGCTCGCGGGGGAATCGCCGTCCTGCCCGACCGAACCGCCCGGTTCGGCGGACACGGACGGTTCGGCGGAACCGCCGTCCGACGGGGTCTCACCGCCGCCGGGGGACGCGCACCCGCAGGAAAGCGCGAGGAGCAGCAGACCGCAAAGCAGTCCGCTAAGTAACCTGCACAACCGTTTGTACATCTTACAGTTCCCCCTTCGGTTCTACCGGGCGACCGCACTGCACTTCCAGGTTTCCGTTGCGGCAGCGAACTTCGTCCAGCAGTTTTTTCTCCGTCCCGCTCTTGCGCAGGACGATCTCATAGGTCAGTTCGTACAGACTGCCCATCGCGGTCGTGCGGACGCGGACGAGCGACCACGAAGACGCGAACCTGTCGAGCAGGTCGTCGAACAGCCCTTCGTAATCCAGACTTTCCGGGATCGTGATCTTCAGGGCGCGCACGCCCGTCGCGACGCCGCCGACGTTGAGCAGCAGGTAGACAAACCCGATAAACAGCGTCGAAACCGTCAGCAGGAGCGCGATCAGGATGTATCCCGCCCCGCAGGCGAACCCGACCGCGCAGGAAAGCAGCACCGCGCAGATCTCCCGCGCCGTCCCCGGCTGGGAACGGAACCGCACCAGCGAAAACGTCCCCGCCACGGCGATCCCGGCGCCGAGCCGGTTGCCGACGAGCATTCCGATGACCGTCACGATCAACGGCAGGACCGCGACGGTCAGCAGCAGACTTTGCCCGGACCGACCGCGGAACCGGAAGCAAAGCGAAATGAGGACGCCGAGCAGGGCGGCGGTGACCAGACAGACGGCGAACGAAGCGCCGTCGATGCCGGTATTGGGAATGACGGAGCGGAAGGAAAGGATGTTTTCAAACATAAACGGAACCTCCGGCAATTTTCAGTAAGGAATCGTCCGTCTGCCGCAGCAGGCGGAGGTACGCCTCCCCGTATTTGGAGAAGGTCGTCGGGAAGATGCGGCACTCGTCCAGAGCGGACGCGAGCCAGAGGGGCATTGCGCCTGCGATCTTCAGTTCCAGCAGCCGCAGATCCCGCCCGAGGAGCGGCTCGCCGTCGGTCCCGAACCGCAGGTCGAGATCGGATGTACGGAAACGGATGTCGCGGTCGAACGTGATGCGCAGTTCCTCGTCGTCGACGGCGTAATAGGCGCTTCTCTCGTAATGCAGCGCCAGTTTCGGGGAAAGCGACGGATAGAAACCGAGCATCCAGCGGATCTCCCGTGCGATCTGGGAATCAGGTCCCGCGTCGCCCCCCGCGAGGAATTCCGTCGCCTGCCGGTAGGGCAGGGACAGCCGACGCTTATACACCACGCCGTCGTACTTCTTTTTGACCTCCGCGAACGCCGGGCTATCGTCCGTCGGCACGCCGTAGCAGCGCAGGCGGAGCTTTTCCTTGTAGCGGGGCTTTTCGAGCGACCGGCGAATGAGCAGGTGGTCGGGGGTGTCGTAATAGCAGTTGCAGATCCGCGTCTTTCCGAACGGGTCCGGGCGGATATGCGGGGAAATGCACCGAAGGAACGCCTCGGCGGCGTCGGCGGACGCGAGATACTTTTTTTCGTAGCGGCAGAAAATATTGCGGATCCCCGGCATACGCGTCCATCTCCCCCTTTTTGGACTTTCCTTTGTTAGAATACCAGATTTTTATGAAAAGTGCAAGCCCTTTTTGTAAAAAAACGGCGAAGGAACAGACTTTTCTATCTGCTCCTTCGCCCATGAAAGGGAGATCGGTTAGCCCTTGATATTGTTCTCGTAGCTCTCGATCATTTTCTTGACCATCTGGCCACCGACAGAACCGGCCTGCTTGGAGGTCAGGTCGCCGTTGTACCCCTGCTTGAGGTTGACGCCGACTTCGCTCGCCGCTTCCATCTTGAACTTGTCAAGCGCAGACTTCGCTTCCGGCACAAGATTCTTGTTCGACATTTCGTTGTTCTCCTTTTCTGTTTTCTTTTTGCGGCTTTCCGTTTCACGCCGCGTTTCGTTCGTTTCTATATCAGAGGTTTTCCCTCGCTGTTATTTTGCACGGCAGATGCGAAAATATGATTGGAAATCTCTGCCACACGGTCCGATCGCGATTCCGTCCTATTTCTGCTTCGATTTGAACAGCAGGCTCCAAAGGAGCGCGAAGAACAGCGACGCGGAAACGCCTGTCGCCGCGGCGGTCAGACCGCCGGAAAGCGCGCCGAGCAGTCCGTCGGTTTTCACCGCTTCCCGCACGCCTTCCGCCAGCGCGTGACCGAAGCCGGTCAGCGGGACGGCGGCGCCGCACCCGGCAAATTCCTTGAGCGGACCGTACAGCCCGACCGCGCTGAGCACCACGCCCGCGCAGACGTACCCGGTCAGGATCCGCGCAGGCGTCAGTTTGGTCAGGTCGATAAGCAGCTGTGCGGCGACGCAGAACAGCCCGCCGACCCAGAATGCGTGGAGAAATTGCAGCCAATCCATGCGCTACGCCCCCTTTCCGGTCGTGGATTCGAGGCACACCGCGTGCGCGACGGACGGAATGGACAGCTTCTGGAACGCACTGTTGGCGCTCAGCAGCGCGCCGGTGCCGACGGCGAGGATGCGCCCGAGCTCTCCGCGCCGCATTCGTTGGAAGAAGTAACCGCCGAGCACCGACGCGAGGCACCCGCAGCCGCTTCCGCCGGAATGCATATCCTGCTTCTTTGCGTCGTAGATCAGCACGCCGCAGTCGAGATGCTTCGGTGCGATGTCCAGACCGCAGTTTTGCAGGAGTTCGTCGGTCAGTTCAAGCCCTTCCTGCCCGAGGTCGCCGGTGACGACCGCGTCGAAGTCCGCGAGCGAACGTCCGCTGTGGTCGAAGTAGCGCAGGATCGTGTCCGCCGCCGCGGGCGCCATCGCCGCGCCCATGTTGTTCGCGTCGGTGATACCGCCGTCCGTCACGACGCCGAACACGCCGTCCGCGACGCGGATGCCCGTGTCCTCCGCCGTCAGCAGGAACGCGCCCGTCCCGGTGACCGTGTACTGCGCCGTCGGGGTGCGCTGACTGCCGTATTCCGGCGGGAAACGGTACTGCCGCTCCGCCGCGAGCGCGACCGCGCTCGGCAGGAATCCGCCGCTGACCAGCGACGAGCCGATCAGCAGCGCCTCCGCGATGGTCGAGCAGGCGCCGTACAGCCCGAGGAAGGGGATCTGATACCCGGAAATGCCGAAACTCGTCCCGGTGCATTGGTTGACGAGGTCCCCGCCGAGCACCGCTCCGATCTCCTCCTCCTTCACGTTCGCCTTTTCGAGCAGCAGCCGCAGGTTGCGGCGGACCATTTCGCTTTCCGCCTGCTCGAAGGTGCTTTGCCCGAAGTATTCGTCGGATTCGGACGCGTCGAACCAGGCGTTCAGCGGTCCTTGGTGTTCCTTTTTGCCGACCGTCGTCGCCGTCTGCGCGAGGTAGCACCCGCCGGTGAAGCGAATGACGCCGTTATTTGCCATGGTAAGCCCCCCTTTCAGAGCGTGAACAGGTAGTACAGGACCCCATACAGGATGGAACTGACCGCCCCGTACACGATGACCGGTCCCGCGATCGTGAACATTTTCGCGGCGACGCCGGTGACGTATCCTTCCGCACGCGCATCGATGGCGGGCGCCGCGACGGCGTTGGAAAAGCCGGTGATCGGCACGAGCGTTCCCGCCCCGGCGTACTTCGCGATGCGGTCGAACCAGCCGATCCCGGTCAGCAGTCCGGCGAGGAAGATCAGCGTGACCGATACGCACAGACCGGCGGGCTTTTCCTCCATGCCCGCCCATTGGTAGATCACGTTCAGCGCTTGCCCGAGGCAGCAGATCAGTCCGCCGACCCAGAACGCACGCAGGCAGTCCCGCAGGACGTGCGAGCGCTTGGCGCGAGACTCGGTGTAGGTTTGATAGGCTTTTGCATCCATACAGATTTCCTTTCTTTTCGTTTCTTTTTCGGTACTATTTTGGTGCGGAAGCGAAGAAATTATGCTTTATCCCTTGACAATTTCCCGACCGAAGGGTATAATTATAGAAAAATGATTTTATGACGGTAAGGTGGGTTTGCTCTTGAAACGTTATCTTCCAAAACCGCAGATCGAAAGATTCGCGAGCATCCGCGACATTCTCGATCACGCGTCCGCCACATACGGCGACGCGATTCTCTACCGTTACTTTCAGGAAGGGAGCGAGATCGGGGAAATTTCCTACCGGGATTTCCGTGCGCAGGTGGACGCGCTCGGAACGGCGCTTGCCGCCCGGGGATTGCGGACTTCGACGGTCGCCGTGCTTTCCGAAAGCCGCCCGGAATGGATGCTGTCCTTCTGCGCCGTGGTCTGCGGCGGGGGCGTCGTCGTCCCGTTGGATAAGGAGCTTCAGCCGGATCAGATCTGCAATTTCCTCAATCGGTCCGGCGCGGAGGCGATCTTCTGTTCCCACCGCTTCGCCGAAATGCTGAACGCGAGACGGGCGGACCTGCCGACCCTGCGCTACGTCTTTGATTTCGACGCCGAACCTGCGGAAGGCGGGGAGGAAACGGACGGGGATTACCGGCAGCTCCTGCTCAAGGGGGATCTGCTGCTTTCCGACGGCTATGTGGAATACACCAAAGCCCGGTTCGACACCTCCAAGCCCTGCGCGCTGCTTTTCACCTCCGGCACGACCGGGACCAGCAAGGGCGTCCTGCTTTCGCAGGATAACCTGACCGCCTGCGTCTACCATTCGCTCAATATGGTGGATATTCACCGGGGAGACGTGCTGTTCAGCGTCCTGCCTTTGCACCACACCTATGAGCTCGTCTGCGGGGAATTCGGGGGGCTTTGCATCGGCGCGACGATCTGCTTCAACAACAGCCTGAAGTACTTCCTGCGGAACGTCAAGATCTTCCGCCCGACGGCGATGATCCTCGTCCCGCTGTTCCTGACGACGATCTACAAGAAGATCTGCGAGGAGATCCGCAAGAAGGATAAGGAAAAACTGGTCCGACGTGCCATCAAGGCGACGAAAGCCCTGCGCAAGGTCGGCGTGGACCTGCGCGGCGCGGTGTTCGCCGAGGTGACGGAAGCGCTCGGCGGACGGCTGAAAAAGGTCATCTGCGGCGGTGCGCCGATGGACCCGGAGCTGGTGGATCGGTTCGACGAGTTCGGGATCAAGGTCTGCCAGGGGTACGGCATCACCGAGTGCTCCCCGCTGGTGTGCGTCGTGCCGTATACGTCCATGAAGTTCGGTTCGGTCGGGCTTCCGGCGTACGGGACGCAGGTCAGGATCGTGCAGACCGGGGAGGATACCCGTGAGGTGGACGCCCCGCCCTACGCCATCGGGGAGATCTGCGTCAAGAGCGAACAGGTCATGCTCGGCTATTACGAGGACGACGAGGCGACGAAGGAAGCGTTCAACAACGAGGGATATTTCCGCACCGGAGATTACGGTTACCTCGACGAGGACGGCTACCTGTTCATCACCGGGCGGAAAAAGAACATCATCATCCTTTCCAACGGCAAGAACGTCTACCCGGAGGAGATCGAGGAGCATCTCTATAAGATCGACCTGATCAAGGAATGCGTCGTGCTGGCGCGCAGGCAGCCGGGCGCCGAGGAGGACGTCATCACCGCCGTCATTTACCCGGATTTCGATCGTCTCCAGGGCAAGACCGACGGGGAAATCGTGGAGATCATCAAGGCGGAAGTGACCAAGGTCAACAAGAACCTCCCGGTGTTCAAGCAGATTCGCAACATCGAACTGCGAAAGACCGAGTTTGAAAAGACCACGACCCAGAAGATCATTCGCCATAAAGTCTGAAAGAAGCAGGGGAGTTGAAAACGCCATGTTTGAACAAATCAAGGAAATCCTGATCAACGAAATGCATTTTGACCCGGAGCAGATCACCCCGGGGACCGAGCTGATCTCCGGGCTGGGGATGAACTCGCTGGAGCTTGCGGACCTGATCGTCATGTGTGAGGATCGGTTCGGGATCGTCTTTGCGGACGAGGACCTCCCGTCCCTTTTGACGCTCGGCGACGTCGCCGCGTACATCGAATCCCATAAGTAAACCGAAAGATTTTGCGAAAACGGCTCGGCGGACGGCGAGCCGTTTTTCTTTGCATACGGACGGGGCTTCCCGCATAGGATAGGAAAAAAGGGACCTTTGCGGTCCCGTGCGGGAAGTTTATGCGGTCGGACGTCTTTTTTTGCAAAAAAGCGCTGCAAGGGGTGTTGACCGTGGCATTTCAACGGACAAAGCGCAGGAGGCGACGGATCCTTGCGCTCGTGCTGCTCGTATTGCTCGTCGCCGTGCTGCTGCTTCGGCGGGGCGGCGAAAAGGCCGAAAGCGTTCCGGCGATGCGGCCGTTCGACGGGCTTGTGACCGATCAGTCCTTCTGCGCCGTCACGGTTTCGCTGACCGGCATCGAGAGCAAGGCGTCGCTGGAACTGTTCGGGTCCGTCTGCGAAGGCATGGACGTGCGTCCGTGCTTGTTCGTGACGAACGACTGGCTGGAGGAGCATCGGTCGGAGCTTTCGGCGTTCTCTTATGCGGAATTGGGGCTTCTGTTCGAGCGCGAGCCGGGCGGCGCGACGCGCAAGCGGGTCATGTCGAACCTCGCGGAGGAGAACGAGCGCTTCCTTTCGCTGACCGGGACGTTCCCGCGCTTCGTCCGCCTCGCGTCCGACGGTCCGAGCGACGCTTTTTCCGCCGCACTGCAGGCGTACGGGCAGGTCTGCGTCGGGAGCCGCTGCGGTCTGACGGACGCGCCGTCCCCGGGCGCCGTCGCCGACTGCGGGCAGTTGAACGGCACGACCGGGTACGCGCTCGCGAAGTACTGCGCGGGTGCGATCGCGGATGGGTATACCGTGCTTGCGCTTTCGGATCTGCAGAAGTACGTCTGACCCGTCGAAAAAACCTCCCGCGGCGTTCCTTCCCGCCGCAGGAGGTCTTTTTTGCCGGTTTTCTACTTTACCGCTTCAAACGCCGCGTCCAGCGCCGCGATCAGGTCGGACGCGCTTTCGATCCCGATGGAAAGGCGGATCGTGTTGGGCTTGATGCCCTGCTCGCGCAGTTCCGCCTCGGTCAACTGCGAATGGGTGGTGCTTGCCGGGTGGATCACGAGGGATTTGACGTCCGCGACGTTTGCCAGCAGGGAGAAGATCGCCAGGTTGTCGATGAAGTTCTTCGCCGTCTCGGCGTCCCCCTTGATCTCAAAGGTGAAGATGGAACCGGCGCCGTTCGGGAAATATTTTTGATAGAGCCTGTGGCTCGGCTCGGTTTCCAGCGACGGGTGATGCACCGCTTCCACCTGCGGGTGCGCCTGCAGGTACTTCACGATCTTCAGTGCATTTTCCACATGGCGCTCCACGCGAATGGAGAGCGTCTCAAGCCCCTGCAAAAACAGGAACGCGTGGAACGGCGAAAGCGTCGAGCCGGTATCCCGCAGCAGGATCGCACGGATATAGGTGACGAAAGCGGCGGGACCGACCGCGTCGGCAAAGGAGACGCCGTGATAGCTGGGGTTCGGCTCGGAGATCCACGGGAAGCGCCCGGACGCCTTCCAGTCGAATTTGCCGCCGTCCACGATGACGCCGCCGATGGCTGTGCCGTGTCCGCCGATGAATTTAGTGGCGGAATGCACCACGATGTCCGCGCCGTGCTCGAGCGGACGAATGAGGTACGGGGTCGCGAAGGTGGAGTCGATCACCAGCGGGATGCCGTGCTTGTGCGCGACCTCCGCGACTTCTTCGATGTCGATGATGTTGGAGTTGGGGTTGCCCAGCGTTTCGACGAAGATAGCTTTGGTGTTGGGCTGTATGGCGGCTTCAAAGGAGCCTTCCGCTTCGGGATCGACGAAGGTCGTGGTGACGCCGGACGTGAGCGGCAGGGTGTGCGCCAGCAGGTTGTAGGTGCCGCCGTAGATGGTCTTGGCGGCGACGATATGCTCCCCGCTTTTCGCCAGAGCGCTGACGGTATAGTGGATCGCCGCAGCGCCCGAAGCGGTCGCCAGCGCCGCTGCGCCGCCCTCCAGCGAGGCGATACGTCGCTCGAAAATATCCTGCGTCGGGTTGGTGAGCCGACCGTAAATGTTTCCGGCGTCCCGCAGACCGAAGCGGTCGGCGGCGTGCTGTGCGTTGTGAAAGACGAAGGAGGTGGAAGCGTAGATCGGCACCGCCCGTGCGTCGGTAGCGGGGTCGGCCTGCTCCTGCCCGATGTGGAGTTGTTTGGTTTCAAAGCCCCAGTTTTTGGAATCGCGAATATCTGCCATGGTAAGTTCCTTCCTGCGGTCGCCCGCCTTCTTTTTGCATAGTATAGCAAAAAGATCGGCATTTGTCCAATACGGGAATCCGATTTGCGGGTATCGGAAAAACCGATACCCCGGTGTGCCGAAGGAACACGTTTATGCGCGTGACGTCCGCAGATTTGCCAAATCCTTTACGACCTCCCCCGCGATGATCAGACCCACGACCGACGGGACGAAGGCGGTGCTGCCCGGGACCTGCCGCCGAACGCTTTCCTCCGCCGTTTCGGGCGTGGGCGTCGGCGTCAGCGGCTTCTCTTTGGAGTAGACGACCTTCAGCCGTTCGATCCCGCGTTTCTTCAGTTCCCGCCGCATGACGCGTGCCAGCGGACAGACCGACGTTTCGTAGATGTCCGCCACCGCGAAAGCCGTGGGGTCGAGCTTGTTGCCCGCTCCCATCGAGCTGATGATCGGCGTTCCCGCACGGGACGCGTTCACCGCGAGCGAGATCTTTCCCGTCACGGTGTCGATGGCGTCGACGACGTAATCGTATTTCGTGAAATCGAACGTTTCCGCCGTTTCGGGCGTATAAAAGACCTTGTAAACCGTGACTTTCGCGTCGGGATTGATCTCCTTGACGCGTTCCGCCGCCACGTCCGCCTTGTACTGTCCCACGGTCCTGTGTGTGGCATGGATCTGGCGGTTCAGGTTCGTCAGGCAGACCTTGTCGTCGTCGATCAGATCGAGTGCGCCGACGCCGGAACGGGCGAGCGCCTCCACCGCATAACCGCCGACCCCGCCGACCCCGAATACCGCAACGCGGGACGCGGCGAGCCGCTCCATGGCCGCCCTCCCGAACAGAAGCTCGGTCCTTGAAAATTGCTCCGGCATACGCGTCCTCCGTTTCTTTTTTTTGCGTTTGCGAGGTCAGAACTGCGAATAAACGTCCTCGCAGCTTCGCATGGCGAGGATCGTGCGGCTGATCAGGTCGTCCAGCGTCCAGCCGAGCATTTCCGCACCGCGTTCGATGACCTCGCGGGAGCAACCGGCGGCGAAATTGGCGGTCTTGAACTTCTTTTTGACGGATTTCAGTTCCAGATCCGAAACGCTCTTGGAGGGACGCATCAGCGCCACCGCACCGATCAGCCCGGTCAGCTCGTCCACCGCGTAAAGCACCTTTTCCATCTCGTGCTCCGGCTTGATGTCCACGGTCAACGCGTATCCGTGGCTGGCGACCGCATGGATCAACCGTTCGTCCGCGCCCTGCTCCCGCAGGATCTCCTGCTCCTTGACGCAGTGCTGTTCGGGGTACGCCTCGAAATCCAGATCGTGGAGCAGACCGACGGTCCCCCAGAACTCTTCCTCCTCGCCGTAGCCCAGTTCCCGTGCGAAGTACCGCATAACGCCCTCCACCGTCACGGCGTGCCGGCGGTGAAACGGCTCCTTGTTCCATTGGCACAGCAGCTCCCAAGCAGCTTCTCTCGTCATGATAAAATCTTCCTTTCCTTTTTGTGTCTGCAACGATACGGACCCCCGGTTTGCCCGGAACGGACCGCAAAATTTGACCGAACGGGTTGACAAAATTCGCTCCGCGTGCTATAATGCCGATAAAATAGATAGGATTCCTGAAAGCCCTTCCTGCGGTCGAACCTTCCCGTACCCATCATACCATAGATGCGGCAGGTTTTCAAGAGTCCGTCGAAAGATTTTTCAAAATGCGGAAATGATAGGAAAGGCGGGACGAAAATGACGTTGCAGCAATTGCATTATGTGCTCACCGTATCGGAGGTCGGTTCGCTGAGCAAGGCGTCGGAGATCCTGTACGTCGCGCAGCCGTCGCTGACCGGCGCGGTACGCGATCTGGAAAACGAACTGGGGTTTGCGCTGTTTTCGCGCAGCGGAAAGGGCATGGCGCCCACCAACGACGGGCTGGAATTCCTCGCCTATGCGCGTCAGGTCTATTCCCAGTATGAAATGCTGCAGGAGAAATTTCTCGGTGCCGGCGAACGCAAAAAGAAATTCGGGATCTCCACCCAGCACTACTCCTTCGCCGTCAGGAGCGTCGTGGAGCTGGTGAAGCGGTACAACACAAAAACCTACGAATTCGCCATACGCGAAACCAAAACACGCGAGGTCATCGAGGACGTCCGCACGGGCAGAAGCGAAGTCGGCGTGCTGTACCGCAGCAACTTCAACCACAAAGTGCTGACGCGTCTGCTCGACGACGCCGACCTGACCTTTCACAAGCTGATCGACTGCGACGCGTATGTGTATGTCTGGAAGGGGCATCCGCTCGCGGGGAGCGAAAGCGCGACGCTCGAGATGCTTTCCCCCTATCCCTGCCTGTCCTTCGAGCAGGGCGCCGAAGGCTCCTTCTACTACGCGGAAGAAATCTACAGCACGGCGGCGTATTCACGCGTCATCAAGGCGAACGACCGCGCCACGATGCTGAATCTGATGGTCGGGCTGAACGGATACACGCTTTGCTCCGGGATCATCTGCGAGGAGCTGAACGGTCCCGACTATACCGTCATCCCCTTCGCGGGGGACGGCTCGGAGGGAAAGATGGAGATCGGCTATATCGTCAGGAAAAATGCGGTCCTGACCGAAATGGGCGGTTGCTATGTGGACGAACTGAAACGCTATCTGTCCCGTTGCTGACGGGGAAACGTCCCGTTTTTGCGAAAGGGATTGACAGAATCGGGAAACTGTGGTACAATTTGACGCAGGAGTACCATTCAGGAGGACGTGTCATGAACCTGTCGAACCGGCTGTACGGTCTGCTGCTTGCGGTCTGCCTGCTTGCCGCCGTACCGCTTGCGGTGGGCTGCGGCGAGGACGAAAGCGACCCCGTTTCCTCCGCCTCGCCGTCCGAAAGCACGCAAACCGAACAGAGCGTTTCGTCCGACGCGGAAAGCGCATCTTCCGAAGGGACCGTCACGCTCCCCCTGCAAACGCAGGCGGAAAAGCTGTGCGGCGAATGGGAGGCGACGTGGGAGCTCAGCGATTTCCTCAACAGCGTCATCGCCTACGGCGACGAAGCCCTCGGAAGCTACCTGCGTGTCACCGGCTTCGCGTTCCCCGTGCGCTTCGCGTTCCGGGAGGACGGGACATACGATTTTTCCCCGGACGCGGATTCCCTCGATTCGGCGCTTTCGTCGGTTCGCGAGCAGTTCCGTGCGGGCTATACCCGCTATTTCCTGGATTCCGCCGAGGGGTACGACATCACCGTCGAGGACATTCTTTCGTCCATCGGGTACCGCTCCATGGACGAATATTTGGACGACGTTATGAGCGGATTCGACCAGCTTTCCGGCTCCCTGCGCTCGTCGGGCAATTGGTTCGTTTCGGGCGAAAAGCTCTACCTGCAGGACGGCGAAGGCGTCGCCGAGGACGGTCGGCACGCGGTCTATACGCTGGAAGGCGACACGCTGACGATCCGGGAATGGGCGGTCGCCTCCGTCGAAGGGATCGGCGGAGACGACGAGGCATTTTTGCGGGAACTGTACGGCAAACTGTTTCCGCTTCCGTTTTCGAGGGTTTCGTAGCGAAAAAAAACCGACGAAGCGCTTTCGGGGCGTTTTGCCGGTTTTTTGCTTTGCAATCGCTTTTTTCAGTTGTCGATCGAATATTTCTTGCGGTATTCGCGGTAGCGCCGGCGGAAGTCCTCGCTTTCCGTGCGCACGTCGGACAGGTAGCGGTGCATATCCAGTTCGTCGTGCTGGGATTCCAGGATACAGCCGGCGATGTTCGAGCAGTGGTCCGCCACGCGTTCGAGGTTGGTGAGAATATCCGAAAGGATAAACCCATGCTCGATGGTACATTCGTTCTTTTGCAGACGCAGGGTGTGGTGCAGACGGATCTCCTGCCGCAGACCGTCGATGACCTGTTCGAGCGGTTCGACGTCCTGTGCCGCCGCGAAATCGTTCTCGCGGAAAGCGTCCCGTGCGAGCAGAAGGATCTCCCCGACCGCACCGCAGAGGACGCGCAGCTCCGCGTCCGCCTCCGGCGTGAACCGAATCTTCTTTTCGCGGATCTCCTCGACGGATTCGAGCAGGTTGACCGCGTGGTCGGAAATCCGCTCGAAATCCCCGATGACGCGCAGCAGCTTGGTCGCCTCGCTGCCTTCCTTTTCGGAAAGCTGCTGATGCCCGGAGATCTTGATCAGGTAGGAACCGATGTGGTCCTCGTACTGGTCGGCAAGGTCCTCCTTTTCGCGGACGCTGTTGGCGAGCTCGTTGGTATAGCCGTCAAACGCACGCAGGGAATCCTGGATCGCTTCGACGGAGAGCGACGCCATCTCCCCGACGACCTCCTCGCAGTTGGAAAGCGCGATCGCCGGCGTGGCGAGCAGGCGGTCGTCGAGTTTCTGGAAGCGCGACGGGACCGCTTCGTCCCGCACGGTGACCTTCGTGAGCGAAACGAGCAGCTTGCTGAACGGCAGCAGGAGCAGGGCGGCGCCGAGGTTGATGATCGTGTGGATCAGCGCGATGTCCGCGGCGGACGCGGGCGACCCGAGGAACGGGAAATCGAGGAACGCGTTGAGCAGGTAGAAGATGCCGACGGCAAGGCTCTTGCCGATCAGGTTGAAATAGAGATGCACGAGAGCGGCACGTTTCGCGTCACGCGGCGCGCCGATGGAGGCGAGCAGGGCGGTGGCGCAGGCGCCGAAGTTCTGCCCGAGCAGGATCGGAACGGCAAGCCCGAACGTGACCTGTCCGGTCGAGCAGAGCGCCTGCAGGATACCGATGGAAGCGGAGGAGGACTGAATGATCGCGGTCAGTCCCGTCCCGAACAGCACCCCGATGAACGGGGAAGAAAATGTGACGAGCAGATTCCCGAACTGCGGCGAATCCCGCAGACCCGACACGGCGCCGGACATGGTATCGATGCCGAAGATCAGCACGGTGAAACCGAGCAGCACCAGACCGGCTTCCTTCTTGCGGCGGCTCTTGCAGGCGGTCAGAAGAATGATCCCGACCAGCGCAAGGAGCGGGGAAAACGAGGACGGCTTGAGCATTTGCAGGAGGAATACGTCGGATTCCAGCCCGGTCAGGGCGATCATCCAGGAGGTGATCGTCGTGCCGAGGTTGGCGCCGATGATGACCCCGACGGATTGCTGGAGCGTCATCATGCCCGCACTGACGAACCCGACGACCATGACCGTCGTCGCCGACGAGGACTGAATGACCAGCGTCACCGCGAAGCCGAGCAAAAACCCACGCAGGGGCGTCCCGGTCGCCTTCACCAGCAGACCGCTCATGCGCTTCCCGGCGCAAAGCTCCAGATTGGTGCTCATTAGGTTCATGCCGAGCAAAAACAGGCAAAGCCCGCCGAGCATGGTCAGCGCGTCAAAAAAGTCCATACGCCGCTCCTTTCCGCCGCAGTCGCCCCGTATGTCGGGAACTTATGTCTCGTAAATTTCCGGTTTCAGCACGCCGATGTACGGCAGATTGCGGTATTTTTCGGCAAAATCCAGCCCGTAACCGACGACAAATTCATCCTCGCAGTGGAATCCGACGTAATCGGCGGAGATGTCCGCCGTCCGACGGGCGGTCTTGTCGAGCAGGGCGCAGATGCGGATCGACGCAGGCTCGCGCTTCCGCAATTCCTGCCGGAGCAGGTAGAGCGTGTTGCCGGAATCGATGATGTCCTCGACGATCAGCACGTCCCGCCCCCGGAGGTCCGCGTCCGTGTCCTTCTTAAAGACCAGCTTGCCGGAGGTCGTGCCGTTCCCGTAGGAGGAAAGCGCCATGAACTCCAACTGTACGGGCAGTTCGCACTCCCGCAGCAGGTCGGCGTAGAAAATGATGGCTCCCTTGAGGATCCCGATGAAGATCGGCTTTTTCCCGGCGTAATCGCGGGAGATCCGTTCCCCGAGTTCCCGCACGCGTGTGCGGAGCTGTTCTTCCGTGTAAAGCACGCGCTTGATGTCCTCGTGCATTGCTTCCATTCCGTTTGCACACTCCTTTTTTCCTGCCTACCATTATATCGCCACGCGGACAAAATGTCAAGAAAAACCTTGCATTTGCGGGAAAAAAGTGTTATACTGTCCGCAGAAAGGGGGAAAACGGCATGGAATCGACGGTCAGCGACCTGTCGTCCGTCGCGGAAAGCGTTTCGGAAGCAGCGGGAAGCGGGACGCACCCGGCGTTCTGGATCATCGTCGCGCTTGCGGCGGTGGGGCTTGTCGTAATGGTCATTCAGAACTTTTTCATCAAGAAGGAGGAATATTACAAATGAGCAAACAAGTGGAACGGACGTATGACGTCGTCGTCATCGGCGGCGGATTCGCGGGGTCGGCGACGGCGTTCGCCGCGGCGCGGAACGGGGCGAAGACCCTGCTGATCGAGCGGATCAACGCCCTCGGCGGCGCGCCCGCGACGATGGCGATCAACCCGTTCATGCGGTATTTCACCCGGATCCCCGAAACGGGGGAAACGCTTTACCTCTCACGCGGGATCTTCGAGGAGCTCGTGACGGCGATGCGCGACGCCGGGGAAATGATCGCGAACCGCTTCAACCCGGAATGGCTCAAGGTCGTGCTCAACCGCAAGCTGCTGGACGCCGGGGCGGACCTGCTGTTCAACAGCTACGCGATCTCCGCCGAGCGCGAAGGCGACCGGGTCACCACGGTCACGGTCGCGAATAAATCCGGGCAGATGACCTTCGGCGCGAAGGTTTTCATCGACTGCACGGGCGACGCGGACGTCGCCGCCCTCGCGGGATTCCCCACCCGGCTGGGTCGCCCCTCGGACGGGCTTTGCCAGCCGATGACGCTCTGCTTCCTTATCGGCGGCGTGAACCACGAGCTGTTCGAGAAGAATACGGACTGCATCATCCCGCTCTGGCAGGCGGAGCAGAAAAAGGGCTACATCAAAAACCCGATGGACACCATCATGGTGTTCCAGACCACCGTTCCGTCGGTTATCCGTCTCAATGCGACGCGTGTGATCCGCCGCAATCCGGTGGACGCGTGGGACGTCACGCAGGCGGACATCGAAGCGCGTGAGCAGGAAGTGGAGCTGTGGGAGTTCCTGCGGAAGTTCGTGCCGGGGTGCGCGGACTGCCGGATCCTCTCGTCCGCGGTGCAGACCGGCGTGCGGGAAAGCCGCATGATCGACGGGGAACATATCCTCACCGCCGAGGAACTGGTGGCCTGCACGCGTTTTGACGACTGCATCGCCGCAGGGAACTATGACATCGACATTCACAACCCCGAAGGCTCCGGCACATCCCACTACTTCTTCCCGGACGGGCAGTACTACACGATCCCATACCGCAGTCTGGTCCCGAAGAACGCGGAAAACCTGCTGGTCGCGGGACGCTGCATCTCGACGACGCACGAGGCACAGGCGTCCATCCGCATCATGCCCATCGTCTGCACGCTCGGCGAAGCGGCGGGCACGGCGGCGGCGCTTGCGGTCCGGTCCGGCGTTTCCGTCGGCAGGGTGGACGTTCCGACGCTCCAAAAGACCCTGACGGACGCGGGCGCTTTCATCGGCAGGGAAGGCTGAAAAGCGGGAAATCCGACGCGTTCCGCCCCACAATGACGAAAAGATCCGGCAGGACCGCAGGACGCGGCGATGCCGGATCTTGTTTGACGCGCTTTGCGCCGAACCTGTTACAGGAAGCGCACGGTCCCGTCCGCGATGTCGTAGAGCGCACCGCAGACCTGCACGTCCGGGTCCGACAGGACTTCGCGCAGGCGGGCGACGCCGTGAACGACGTTGCGGCGGCAGGCTTCGTCCGGGTCGTTCGTGTCGCCGGCGGCGAGGCGAATTTCGTCGGTGATCGTGCGGATGAACCCGTCGGCGTCGTTCTGGAGCGCCGAAGCGACCGCGCCGCAGTGCGTATGCCCCAGCACGACGACAAGGCGGCAGCCGAGGTGCGAAACGGCGTACTCGACGCTCCCGATCTGGTGGCGGTCGAGCACGTTCCCGGCGACGCGAATGACGAACAGCTCGCCGATGCCGGACGAAAAAATGCTTTCCGGCGTCACCCGCGAATCCGAGCAGGCGACGACGACGGCGTAGGGGTTTTGCCCCTCGCGGCAGGTCCTTTCCCGAACGGACGGGGAGATGTCGCCGGGGTTGCGCGACGCGCCGAGGAACGCGGCGTTCCCGGCTTTGAGTTTTTCTTTCGCCGCTTCGGCGGAGAGGGAAGGCTTGTGCATACGGAAACTCCCTTTCTTTCTTTTCCTCTCCATGATACGCCTTTTCTGCGGATTTGTCAAGGGAAACCTTGACTTTTTCGGAAAAACCGGCTATACTGTCGAAAGAAACGGAAAGGCGGGAAGGGAAACATGGTGCGGCGAATGACGGACGGCGACTGGGAGCGGGTCGAGGCGATTTTCAAGCAGGGGATCGAGCACGGGACGGCGACGGTCCTGACGGACTGTCCGACCTTCGCGGAATGGGACGGCGAATACCTCCCCGACTGCCGGCTGGTGGAGGAGCGGGACGGAAAAGTCGTCGGCTGGACCGCGATCCGTCCGACTTCGACGCTGAAACCCTACTGGGGCGTCGCGGAGGTCAGCATTTACGTCGACGACGCGTACCAACGCCAGGGGGTCGGCACGTCGCTTCTGCACGCGCTGTTCGCGGAATCCGAAAAGTGCGGATACTGGACGCTGTATGCGGCGATCTTTTCGCACAACGAAGCGAGCGTCGCCCTGCACCGCAAGTGCGGCTTCCGCGTCGTCGGGCGTCGGGAGCGCATCGTCTGCGACCGCTTCGGCGTGTGGCGGGACACGATCATTCTGGAGCGGAGAAGAAAGGACTGACGGGCGGTTTTCTGCCGTCAGAGAAGAAACGTCGTCGCGTAATTATGCGCTTGCGCACAGATACATGGTCGCCGGACCGATGTACCTGTGCGCCTTTTCGTTCCGAAAGGGTTTTGCAAATTTCCGACAAATTGTAATTTGATTCACCGACGCAACGCACGCTTGCCAACATTGCTGTCACAAGATTTTTGCTTTGGATGGCTTATCAGAATTATATATCACCTGCACATTGCATCCCACTTTGGGAACAGGGCTTCCGACGCTAATCCATTTTCTTTTTGTGTACGCTTTCCCATCTACTGTATATTCGATTTTGATGATATAAGGAAAATCAGCACCATCCATTGCGTGCATTCTCACAGGTTTTCTGTTGACCTTCATCCACCATTGTTTTGTTGCGGCAATCACGGTTCCGGTTGTTTGCTTATCCATAAATATCCTCCTCATTTTCTTTCGGAACAAGAACATCCCGTCCGCATCGCATAGAAAACTCTCCGGCGGTATCGTCCTCGCCCGGAGCGTTCCTATCCTGTGTTACGTTGCGCGTGACGCGATGATGTCCGCCATCTCGCCGACGTTCTTCATCGAGCTGACTTCCTTCATCGTGAAACGCATCCGGAATTCGCGCTCGACCGCGCCGATCAGCGTGATGTGTTCGAGGCTGTCCCAGTCCTCGATGTCCTTCGCGGTGGTTTTCCGCGTGACCGTGATGCCCGGGTCGTCGAACACCTTGCGGAATACGCGGTTGAGCCGGGTGAAAATTTCTGTTTCCGTCATGTTTACATACCGTCCTTTTTATGATTCGTTGGAATTGACGCGAATGACGTGATTCTGCGGTCGGTAGGATCCGGTCGACAGCTCCCAAACCGTATTTCCCGCCTCGTCCTCCGAACGCTTTTCAAAGCCGAACCTGCCGTACAGGTCCTTCACCATGCCGTTCTTGGCGGTGGGGAAGTAGTAGCCGACGATGCGCCGGACGCCCTTCCGCTTCGCTTCTTCGACCAGCGTGTCGAGCATGGCGAACTCCATGTCCTTCTTCAGCACCCGACAGCTCATGAGCCAAAGCTCCATGTGCAGTTCTTCGCCCTCCAGCCGTCCGATGACGACGGACACCACGCCGTTGTCCCCGAATCGGTCCCACAGCTTGCCGTACAGGCAGATGTGCCTGCCGTCGGACGCCGACGCACGGATCTCCTCCTCGGTATAACGGCGTGTAGTCAGGTTGAACTGGTTGGATTTGTTGGTCAACTGCGTGATCCGGGCGAGGTAGACCTCCGGGAACGGCAGGATGTCCGCCCGCATCTCTAAACTTTTCAGGTATTCGGTGTAATCGCCGAAGGTCGCCGCCAGTTCCGCCCGTTCGGCGTTGGCGCGATACATCTCGCTTCGTTTCGAGACGTCTCCAGACGGACGAGCACGACCTTCTCGCCTCTTTCCGCCCAGGCCTTCGCGTCGTCGGCGGAGAACACGGTCACTTCAAAATACCCGTTGCGGTCCAGCGTGCGGATATACGAGCCCGGGTCCGTCAACTCCGGCACGGCGACCCCGGGGACGTTCGCCGCGACCAGCGCCCGCTCGGTCGGGTTGTCGTCGGCAAAGACGAAGGAGTCCACGCCGAGGTCCATCTGCGACGCGGTCAGGAGCAGGTTGCGGTCCTTGTTCTCCCAGTCCGCCTTGATGACGATGAAATCGTCCGGGCGAAGCACGCCGTCGGGGTGGTTCAGCCCGTCGAGGGCGTTCTGCAGGTCGTTTTTGGACGCGACGGTCAGCATGACCCCGATGGATTTCTGCTTCTTGACGTAGGTTTGGAAGGCGCGGAAGCACTCCGCCGTCGCCGTTTCCTCGCCGATCTCGATGCCCTCGACGCCGTCGTCCCCGACGACCCCGCCCCAGAGCGTGTTGTCGAGGTCCAGCGCGAGCGCTTTCTTATTGCGCCCGAACAGGGACTTGACGACCCGTGCGACGTTGAACGCCCAATGCGGGATCGCCTCCAGCGCACAGGCGTACTTATACAGGTACCACACCTCGTCGACCAGCCAGCGGTCCAGCCCGAAGCAGGCGGAAACGTATTGCAGGTCGCACAGATAGAAGCTGTCCTCCCGCGAAGCGTAGGCGGCGAAAGCGTCGTTCATGCGGTTGACGAAGCGGACCGCGCCGTGCGGGTCCCAGCAGTCGCGGTTGCCGAGCAGCCGGTAGGGCGGAAATTCAAAATTGTTTTGCAGGATCGGACAGCGGTAGACCTCCCGCAGGCGCTTCCACATGGTTTCGTACCGCCCGTAAGCGTCCCGGAACGACCGTTCGACCGCTTCCTCGGTCCAGTCCGTTTCCGGCAGGTCGTTTTGCAGGTTGCGGAAGGACGTGTGGATATAGATGACGTCCGGGTGGAATTCGTCGAGCGTCGGGTTGCCGAACATCGCGTCCTGCCAGAATTGGGCGTACTCGGACTGGTAGAAGGTCGGTTCGATGCCCTGGTCGAGCAGGAACAGCTCGAGCATCTTGCAGAAATCGTTGGTCGTCGAACCGCCGAGCACCGCGATGCGCTTGGAAATGCGCTTTTCGCCGTTCGCGAGCAGTTCCCGACGCAGGGATTTTTTGTTTTCCAGCAGTTCCTTGCCGTCAAACGGGTAGGAGAGGGAAGGGTGCGGCATGGCGTGGCTCCTTTCAGAGGTTCATCAGGCGCGTGATGTTGTCGCGCTTGGAACCGGCGACGGTGAAGGCGGAAACCGAAAAGGAAACGTCCGTGATCTGATGTTCCTGTATGAACGTGAGGATATTGCAGGCGAAATCCCGAATATCCACAAAGTACACTTCCTCAAATCCGGCGATCAGGAACGGGGCGAGCGCGTTGCCGAAGCTGTCCTTGACGACGAGCAGCTTTCGTCCGTTCTGCACGCCGGTCTGGATCTGCACGGCGTTGCCGTCCCCGCGAATGAACTTCGTGTAGCCGTTCGCGGAGGAGAAAAGCGACCCGGTCGCCGAGAATTTGAAGCTCTGCGTGTAATAGTTGACCGTGCAGGACTGCTTCGGTTCGTACCAGACGAAGGTCTCCGGGTATTTCGCCAGCTCCGAGACCCCGTAGGCGGAGTAGGCGGACCCGAGGAACCCGTCGAAGGAGCGGCGGTCAAACTGCGTCAGCGGCGCGAAGTCCACGCCCGCCGTTTTGCAGAGTTCCTCGGCGGCGTAGGAAGCGCCGAGCGCGAACCAGTGGTGGTCGGTACGGGCATAAATTTCCTCGGACGTATGCGGGCGGAGCGCCGAAAGGACGTCGACGAACCGCACCCCGTTCAGCGCGTCCCGCAGCCCGTAGAAGCAGTCCTCCGTGTTGGTGATACTGCGCTCATACCCCTCCGGCGCGTAGAGCGCGGATGCGGTCGGGATCGGCATGGCGTAGACGTTGACGCCCTCGCCGACCCTTTCCTTGAATTGGTTGAGCAGCTCCGCCGTCAGCCTGCCGCCCTTGGCGGAACCGCCGAACTGCTCCATGGCGCGGTAGCCGCAGACCAGGAACCCGTTGACGGTATGCGGTTCCGTCGGCGGGGGCTGTACGGACGGTCCGTCGCTGACGGTCGGCGATTCACTGCTTACGGCAGGGGATTCGCTGCTGACGGTCGGCGATTCACTGCTTACGGCAGGGGATTCGCTGCTGACGGTCGACGGTTCGCCGCTTTCGACCGGCGAAGAAACGCTTTCGACCGCCGACGGAACCGACGCGGGCAGTTCGATGACGTTTCCGCCGATCCCCTCCGAAAGCGAGGACGGTTCGTCGGACGGGACGCCGGAGGAGGTTTCCTCGGGCGACAGGGCGCACGCGAAAAGCAGGGCGAGCGAAAGCAGCAGCAGGAGCAATACAAAAGTTTTCCGCATCACCGACACAGCCCCTCCAGCGAGTTGACGTAGTCCTTGCCGACGGAAGAGAACAGGGATTCCGCGAACAGGACGTCGGTGATGCCGTACTGCGATACGACGTCCCGCAGTTTCAGATTGAATACCCGTGCGTCGACGACGTAGACCTCCTCGAACGAATACAGCAGGAACGGCACGAGGGCGTTCCCGTAGCTGTCCTTGACGAGGAGCAGCTTCCGCCCGTTCGAGCAGGCGCCGGACTTGATCTGCACGGCGTACGCGTCGCCGTTGATGAAGGTGCTGTACCACATGGAGCGGTGATCGTCGTCAAAACGGAAGAAAAGATCGTGTTCAAACCCGTTCTGGAAGTTTTGATCGTAGAAGGTCGCCGTGTAGTTGATTTTCGGTTTGTAGGTGACGAAATCCTCCGGGTTGTCGCGGATGATGGCGTTCATGTTCGTGTACTTGTACATGGTCCCGAGGTAGCCCGGACGGACTTCCTTTTCGTAGGCGGACAGGTCCTGGAACGGCAGACCGAGTTCGCTTGCGAACTGCTGTGCCGCGTAGTAAGCGCCGAGGGAAGTCCAGTGGTGGTCGGTGCGGAAGTAGATGTCCTCGTCCCGGTGGGTGTTGAGCGTGTCGTAGACGTCGATGGAGCGCACGCCGTCGGAAAGACGCTCTTCGATCGCCTTCATGTCCCGCAGGGTGTTGCCTTCCTGCCTCCGCTTGGCTTCGGAGGCGTCCCGCAGATAGAAGGCGCACGCCTTCGGGACCGGCATGGAGTACACGTTCACGTTCGGCGTCGACGCGGCAAACCCGTTGAGCGCTTCGGCGAAGGACGGGATCCGGTTCAGCGACGCGTCGCCGTATTTCGGATCGCCGAGAATCGGATGACCAATGGAGGCCAGATGCGCCCGGATC
>CANQVQ010000012.1 GCA_947627335.1 uncultured Clostridia bacterium
TCCTTGACCCCCATTTCCCGGCTCGCTCCCCCTGCCGCAGGTATGCGTCGACGCGATGGTCGAAGCGAGCCGGGAAATGGGGGTCAAGGAGACGTTCAAAGGCTACGGCGACTACCCCGGCTACCCGTTCCTGCGGGAAGCCGTGCGGGGGTATTACCGTTCCTTCGGCGTGGAACTGAAGCCGAACGACGTGTTCATCTCCGACGGCGCCAAAAACGACGTGGCGAATCTGCTCGACCTGTTCGCGCAGGAGAATACCGTGCTCGTGCCGGACCCGGTCTACCCGGTGTACGTCGATACGAACGTCATGGCGGGGCGGAAGGTGGTCTACATCGACGGCAACGCCGAAAACGGCTTCACGCCTGCCCCCGACCCGTCCGTTGACGCGGACCTGATCTACATCTGTTCGCCGAACAACCCGACCGGCGCGGTCTATACCCGCGACGGATTGAAAGCGTGGGTGGATTACGCCAACGAGCGGCAGGCGTTGATCCTGTTCGACGCCGCATACGAGGCGTTCATCGAGGATTCCGACTGCCCGCACTCCATCTTCGAGGTCGAAGGTGCGCGGACCTGCGCGATCGAGATCTGTTCGCTTTCCAAGACGGCGGGATTTACGGGGACGCGCTGCGGCTACACGGTCATCCCGGAGGAACTCGAACGGGAAGGCGAATCCCTCAACCGCCTCTGGCTGCGCCGACAGTCCACCAAGCACAACGGCGTGTCCTACGTCATCCAACGCGGCGCCGCCGCCGTCTTTACGCCGGAAGGTCTCGCACAATGCAGGGAAAACATCGCCTATTACAAGGCGAATACCCGTCTGCTCGCGGACGTGCTGGAGGAGAAGGGGATCTTCTACACCGGCGGAAAGAATTCGCCCTACGTCTGGCTTCGTGCGCCGGGCGGGAAAAAGAGCTGGGACTTCTTCGACGAACTGCTCGAAAAGCTCCGCATCGTCGGCACGCCGGGCAGCGGTTTCGGCAGAAACGGGGAAGGGTACTTCCGCCTGACCGGTTTCGGCAGCCGCGAAAGCACCGAGATCGCCGTCGAGCGCATCCGCAAAGGTCTGTGATTTGCAGTTTTGCGGTAAATCCATTGCAGAATTTGTCATATAAAGGTTAGTTTACGTCATTTGGTTTGTTCTATTTACGAGAAAATGCAATTTTCGGTGCTTTTTCATTCATTCTCGGTTGACAGGAGCGTGCCGATGTGCTATACTGTTCCTATCAGAATGGGAAAGGGAATGAACTTCCGATGACGGACCGCAATACGGACAAAAAAATGGACCTGCAAACGCTGTTCTGCAAAATGCGAAAGAACGAGCCGTTTGAAGAGTCCCTCTATACGAAATACGGCGTGCGCCGCGGACTGCGCAATCTGGACGGCACCGGCGTCGTCGCCGGTATCACGCGCATCAGCAACGTGCACGGCTACGTCGTCAACGAGTACGAACGCGTCCCGTGCGAGGGCGAACTGCGCTACCGCGGGATCGACGTGCGGGACATCGTGAACGGCTGCCTGCGGGACGATCGGTTCGGGTTCGAGGAAACCGTCTGGCTGCTGCTGTTCGGCTATCTGCCGACGGAGCAGGAGATCGTCGCGTTCAATTCGCTCATGGAGGAGTACCGGGTGCTCCCGCATGACTTCATCGAGGATATGATCCTCAAGGCGGCGAGCCGGGACATCATGAACAAGATGGCGCGGAGCGTCCTTGCGCTGTACAGCTATGACGACAACCCGGACGATCTTTCGATGGAAAACGTCCTGCGGCAGTCGCTTTCGCTGGTCGCCCGTCTGCCGAGCATCATGACGGCAGGGTACCAGGCGAAAAAGCACGTCTACGATACGCAGGACTACTTCATCTACGCGCCATTGCAGGGATTGAGTACGGCGGAAAATATCCTGTCCATGCTTCGCGTCGACCGCTCCTATACGCGGGAGGAGGCGCTGCTGCTGGACAAATGCCTGATCCTGCACGCCGAACACGGCGGCGGAAACAACTCGACGTTTTCCGTCCGCCTGCTGACCTCCTCCCGGACGGATACCTATTCCGCACTCGCGGCGGGCATTGGCTCGCTGAAGGGTTCGTGGCACGGAGGCGCGAACATCAGCGTCAACAAAATGCTCGACGAGATCCGTGCGAACGTCCGCGACCCGCACGACGACGAGGAGATCAGCGCCTACCTGCTGAAGATTTTCCGCAAGGAAGCGGGCGACGGCAGCGGACGCATCTACGGCATGGGGCACGCGGTCTATACCAAGAGCGACCCGCGTGCGAAGATCCTCAAGGCGGAAGCCGGAAAGATGGCGGAGGAGCGGGGCTTCGGCGAGGACTTCCTGCTGCTCGACGCGATCGAACGGCTCTCCCCGGCGATCCTCGCGTCCAAGCGAAGCGAGGACACGGTCTGCGCGAACGTGGACCTGTATTCCGGTTTGGTGTACCGTATGCTTCGTATCCCGCCGGAGCTGTTCACCCCGCTGTTCGCGGTGTCCCGTTCGGCAGGCTGGTGCGCACACCGCATGGAGGAACTGGCGACCTGCCATCGGATCATGCGTCCCGCCTACCGCGCCAACCTCGACCAATTGCCGTATGTGCCGCTCGCGGAGCGAAAGGAAAAAAACAACTAACCTACCGAAAGGATTTTGACGATGGGAAGCACACTTGCGCAAAAAATCATTCGCACACACCTCCTGGAAGGGGAGATGCGCGTCGGACAGGAGATCGGTCTGCGGATCGACCAGACGCTCACGCAGGACGCGACCGGGACCATGGCGTACCTCGAATTCGAGGCGATCGGGATCCCACGCGTCCGCACGGAGCTTTCCGTCGCGTATATCGACCATAACACCCTGCAAAGCGGGTTTGAAAACGCCGACGACCACCGCTACATCCAGTCCGTCGCGAAGAAGCACGGGCTTTACTTCTCCCGTCCCGGCAACGGGATCTGCCATCAGGTGCATCTGGAGCGTTTCGGCGTGCCGGGAAAGACGCTTATCGGTTCGGACAGCCACACGCCGACCGGCGGCGGGATCGGTATGCTCGCGTTCGGCGCGGGCGGTATGGACGTCGCGGTCGCGATGGGCGGCGGGACCTACTACATCACCATGCCGAAGATGCTTCGGGTCAACCTGACCGGGCGCCTGCGCCCGTGGGTGTCCGCGAAGGACGTGATCCTTGAAGTCCTGCGCCGTCTGACGGTCAAGGGTGGCGTGGGAAAGATCGTCGAGTACGCCGGGGAAGGCGTCGGCTCCCTCTCGGTTCCGGAACGTGCGACCATCACCAACATGGGCGCGGAACTCGGCGCTTCGACCTCGATCTTCCCGTCCGACGAGGTGACGAGGGCATTCCTGAAAGCGCAGGGGAGGGAAGGGGACTGGACCCCGCTTTCCGCCGACCCGGACGCCGTCTACGACGAGGAAATTACGATCGACCTGTCCTCGCTCGAGCCGTCCGCCGCCTGCCCGCACAGCCCGGATCACGTCAAAACCGTCCGGGAGATCGGACCGATGCGGGTGGATCAGGTCTGTATCGGTTCCTGCACGAATTCTTCGCTTTCGGATCTGCTGAAGGTCGCGTCGATCCTGAAAGGCAAAACCGTCGACGAGCACGTCAGCCTGTCCATCGCACCCGGCTCGAAGCAGGTCTACAATATGCTCGCCGCCTGCGGCGCACTTTCGGACATCATTTCCGCCGGTGCGCGTGTATTGGAATGCGCCTGCGGTCCGTGTATCGGCATGGGGCAATCGCCGAACAGCGCAGGCGTATCCCTGCGGACCTTCAACCGCAACTTTGAAGGGCGCAGCGGGACGAAGGACGCGCAGGTGTACCTCGTCAGCCCGGAAACGGCGGCGTATTCCGCGCTTCGCGGCGTGCTGTCCGACCCGCGGGAGCTCGGCGAACAGCCGGAATTCCCCCTGCCGGAACATTTTCTGCTCAACGACAACATGATCATTCCCCCCGCTTCCCCGGCGGAAGCGGAAAAGCTGGAGGTCCTGCGCGGACCGAACATCAAACCGTTCCCGGTCAGCGGACCGCTCGCCGAGGATATTTCCTGCGAATGTACGCTGAAAGTCGGCGACAACATCACGACCGACCATATCATGCCCGCCGGGGCGAAGATTTTGCCCTATCGGTCGAATATCCCGTACCTATCCAAATTCTGCTTCGCCGTCTGCGACGAGGGCTTTGCGGAGCGCTCCAAACAGAAGGGGAGCGGGATCGTCGTCGGCGGGGAGAACTACGGGCAGGGTTCCTCGCGGGAGCACGCGGCGCTCGTGCCGCTGTATCTCGGCGTCAAGGCGGTCGTCGTCAAGTCGTTCGCCCGCATCCACGTCGCGAACCTGATCAATGCCGGGATCCTGCCGCTGACGTTTGCGGACCCGGCGGACTACGAAAAAATTTCGCAGGGGGATTCCCTGCGGCTCGCCGGCATCCGCGAAGCGATCGCACACGGTTCGACCGCGACGCTTGAAAACCTGACAAACGGGGAAAAGATCCCGCTGAAGGTGGAATTTTCCGAGCGGCAGCGCCGCATTCTGCTCGCGGGCGGACTGCTCAACGACACGAAAGGAGCCTGAGCGTTTATGGACAAGATCCAAATGAAAACACCGCTCGTCGAGATGGACGGCGACGAGATGACCCGTGTGATCTGGCAGGAGATCAAGGAAATCCTGCTCCTTCCGTTCATCGACCTCAAGACGGAATACTACGACCTCGGGCTTGCGCACCGCAACGATACCGACGACCAGGTGACGATCGACGCCGCGGAAGCGACCAAAAAATACGGCGTCGCCGTCAAGTGCGCCACCATTACGCCGAACGCGGCTCGTATGGACGAGTACCGTCTCAAAAAAATGTGGAAAAGCCCGAACGGGACCATTCGCGCTCTGCTCGACGGGACGGTATTCCGCACGCCGATCGTCGTCAAGGGCATCGAACCCTATGTCAAGTCCTGGAAAAAGCCGATCTCCATCGCCCGTCATGCGTACGGGGACGTCTACAAAGCGTCCGAAGTGCGCGTTCCGGCGGGCGCGAAAGCGGAAATTCTCGTCACTGACCGCGACGGCAACGAAACGCGGACGCCGATCCACGATTTTCAGGGCGACGGCGTCGTGCAGGGGATGCACAACCTCGACGGCAGCATCGCCTCGTTCGCCCATGCCTGCTTCCGCTATGCGCTGGAGCAGAAAAAGGACCTGTGGTTCTCGACGAAGGACACCATCAGCAAGACCTACGACCACCGTTTCAAGGATATTTTCGCCGAAATGTACGAGCGGGACTATCGCGCAGACTTCGAGAAGGCGGGGATCACCTATTTCTATACGCTTATCGACGACGCGGTGGCGCGGGTGATCCGCTCGGAAGGCGGATTCATTTGGGCTTGCAAGAACTACGACGGGGACGTGATGTCCGATATGCTTGCGACCGGATTCGGGTCGCTTGCGATGATGACGTCGGTGCTGGTGTCGCCGGACGGCGTTTACGAGTACGAAGCCGCGCACGGCACCGTGCAGCGCCATTACTACAAGCACCTCGCCGGGGAGGAGACCTCGACGAACTCCATCGCGACCATCTTCGCGTGGAGCGGCGCGCTCCGCAAGCGCGGCGAGCTGGACGGTCTGCCGGAACTCTGCGCGTTCGCGGACAGACTGGAAAAGGCGTCCATCGACACGATCGAAAGCGGCGTCATGACGAAGGACCTCTACCTGATCTCCTCGCTGTCCGATAAAAAAGCGGTCAACACGACTGAATTCCTGCGGGAGATCGCCAAACGGCTGTAAAGCGTTTTGGAAAATGGATTTCACAAACGAAAGCATTTTGCGAATCGCCATGCGGCAATCCGCGATCGACGCGAACTGTGACGAAGAGGATTTTTTGCGGGACGAGAACGTCATCGTTTCTTCGGCAAAAAATCCGTATGCGCGAAAATACATCGAACTGCCCTTGGACTGCAACCTGATCTCCTACGGGAACAACATCGTCGCTTCGGTCCGTGAGACCTATCGCGAGATCGTTTCGGACTATATCGGTCGTTTTCCCGTCGTGCACTGCTTTGAAACGCCGAATCTACACATTCTGAACGACGAAATGCAGAAAAACGGGTTGCGCGTCTGCTTTATGGCGGAGTACTTCCTGCCCGACGTCACGGCGCTGAAAGCCCTTGACTGCCCCTACGCGTGCAGGACACTGTATCCTGCGGATTTTCAAGCCCTCTATACGGACGCATGGCGCAACGCGCTGTGCGAAAAGAGGCGCGAACTGGACGTTTTGGGCGTCGGCGCGTACGACGGCGAAACGCTTATCGGGCTTGCCGCCTGCTCCGCAGACTGCGAAACGATGTGGCAGATCGGCGTGGACGTCCTTCCCGGGTATCGCAGGCGGGGCGTCGCGTCGGCGCTCACGAGCCGATTGGCGAAAGCGGTCCTGGAGCAGGGGAGAGTCCCGTTCTACTGCGCCGCATGGTCGAATCTCCCGTCCGTCCGCAACGCGATCCGAAGCGGATTCCGCCCCGCGTGGGTGGAAACCACCGTCAAAAGCGCTTCTTTTGTCGATGAAATGAACGGCATACGCCCACGATAAAGGACGTATGCCGTTCGTTTTGTCTTTTCAGTTCTTCAGCGAATGGATCGGGGCGGGGATCAGACCGCCGCGGGAAATGAATCGGCTCGGGTCGGCTCGGTTGATCCGCATGACCGGCGCATCCCCCAAAAGACCGCCGAAGGAGAGGGATTCGCCCTCTTTTTTTCCGATGGCGGGAATGACGCGAACCGCCGTCGTCTTGGTATTCGCCACGCCGATGGAAAGTTCGTCCGCGATCAGCGCGGAGATGACCGCGGCGGAGGTGTCGCCGGGGATCGCGATCATATCCAACCCCACCGAGCAGACCGCCGTCATCGCCTCCAGCTTTTCGACGGTCAGGCAGCCGCTTTTCGCAGCCGCGATCATGCCTTCGTCCTCGGACACCGGGATGAACGCCCCGGAAAGCCCGCCGACCCGCGAGGACGCCATGACGCCGCCCTTCTTGACCGCGTCGTTGAGCAGCGCCAGCGCCGCCGTCGTCCCGCAGCCGCCGCAGCAGCCGACGCCCATCGCCTCTAAAATACGCGCAACCGAATCGCCGACGGCAGGCGTGGGCGCAAGGGACAAATCGACGATGCCGAAGGGGACGCCGAGCCGCCTGCTCGCTTCCCCCGCGATCAACTGCCCCATGCGGGTGATCTTGAAGGCGGTTTTCTTGATGACCTCGGCAAGCTCCTCAAACGGGGCGTCCGGGCATTTTTCGATCGTCGCACACACCACGCCGGGACCCGAGACCCCGACGTTGATCACGCAGTCGCCCTCGCCGACGCCGTGGAACGCGCCCGCCATGAACGGGTTGTCCTCCGGCGCATTGGCGAACACGACCAGCTTCGCCGCACCGATGCACTGCCTGTCCTGCGTCAGTTCCGCCGTCCGTCGGATGATCTGCCCCATGCGGGCGACCGCGTC
The DNA here is from genome assembly GCA_947627335.1 of uncultured Clostridia bacterium. Taxonomy (GTDB): domain Bacteria; phylum Bacillota; class Clostridia; order Oscillospirales; family CAG-382; genus Coliplasma. The sequence continues at coordinate 7,490 of CANQVQ010000012.1, forward strand.
CATGTTCAGCCCCGCCTTGGTCGTCGCCGCGTTGACGGACGCGCAGACCCGCTCGGTGGACGAGAGCGCTTCGGGGATGGTGTCGATCAGGATGCGTTCGGATTCCGTCGCCCCTTTCGGCACCAGTGCGGTGTAACCGCCGATGAAATTGATCCCGAGCGTGTCCGCCGCACGGTCCAGCGCACGGGCGATCCGCAGAAATCCCTCGGCGTCCTGTCCGGCGCCGACCAGCGAGATCGGCGTGACGGACACCCGTTTGTTGACGATCGGGATGCCGTATTCCCGTTCCAGCTCCTCGCCGACCCGAACGAGGTGTTCGGCCCGCGTAGTGACGGTATCGTAGATGCGGTCCGCAAGACCCGCCGGGTCGCCGCCCGCACAGCGCAGGAGGGAGATCCCCATCGTGACGGTGCGGATGTCGAGATGCTCGGTTTCGATCATGCGGACGGTTTCGAGTATGTCGTTGGTATTCAGCATATGGAAGCCCCTTTCCGCTCAGATGCGGTGCATGGAGTTGAAAACGTCCTCGTGCATGGCGTGGATCTTCAGCCCGTTCTTCTCCGCGAGTTTTTCAAGCTCGTCCGCGAATGCGCCGAACGGGGTACGCATACGGTCAAGGTCCACGAGCATCATCATCGCGAAGTATTCCTGCATGACCGTCTGCGAAATATCGACGATATTCGCCCCATGCTCGGTGCAGAGCGCGGACACCGCCGCGATGATCCCCATGCTGTCCTTCCCGGTAACCGTAATAACTGCTTTCATCTTTCAGAACTATCCTTTCCAATCGTTGCGATCACGCATAGTATACACAATTTTCCGTGAAAAAGCAAGGATTTTCCGAAAAAAGCGGTGTTTTTCCGCAGATTTTCCGCCTCCAGGGACGCTTTTTTCAAAAAAAGATTGACAATTCCGGGAAAGAATGGTATACTGATACACGGATTATTTTGCGAAGACCGCAAATTCGACCGTCAATTTCTATTGGAGGTTCCTATGCAGACCGCAAGAACGGTAATCACCATTATCGAAATTGTTTTAACTTGTTTCTTCGCCCTGCTGTTTGTCTATCAGTTTTTTTATACGTTCTATGTCCTGTTCGCACGGGAGAAGGAAAAGCCGCTGCTTCGGAACAAGCGGAACCGCTTCGGCGTGATCATTCCCGCCCGCAACGAGCAGCAGGTCATCGGGCAGCTCATTGACAGCATCCGCAGGCAGACCTATCCGTCGGAGCTGATCCGCATTTTCGTCATCGCGGACAACTGCACGGACGGCACGGCGGAGATCGCACGGCAGATGGGCGCTTTCGTGCTGGAACGGCAGGACCGGGAACTTATCGGCAAGGGGTATGCGCTGGACTACTTCTTCAAGCACCTGCGCGAACGCGGCGACGATTGCGACGCGTACCTCGTCTTTGACGCGGACAACCTCCTCGACGAACATTTCATCGAGGAGATGAACAACGGGCTGAATCGTGGGTACAAAGCGCTGACCTCCTACCGCAATTCCAAGAATTACGGCACCAACTGGATCTCCGCCGGGTACTCCCTCTGGTTCCTGCGCGAAGCGAAGTACCTGAACAACGCCCGTATGCAGCTCAACACCAGCTGCGCCATTTCCGGGACCGGCTTCTGCGTCAGCAGGGAACTGATCGAAAAGAACGGCGGCTGGCCGTTCCACCTCCTGACGGAGGACATGGAATTCACGATCAACACCATCGTCAACGGCGAGAAGATCGGCTACTGCGGAAAAGCGATGCTATACGACGAGCAGCCGGTCAAATTTTCGCAGTCGTGGAACCAACGTCTGCGCTGGGCGAAGGGGTTCTATCAGGTGTTCGGTCGGTACGCCGGAAAGCTGTTCAAGGGCATCCTTCACGGGAGCTTTGCCTGCTACGATATGATGGTGACGATCCTGCCCGGGATCCTCGGGTTCGCCGTCTCCGTCGTCTGCTCGATCGCCGACCTCAGCTTTTGGCTTCTCTATCCCGAAAGCAACAGCCTGCAAAGGGCAATCACCATCATGATCATCTTTTTGATCTTCTATTACCTTCTGATGTTCTTTATGGGGCTTCTGACCATGCTGACCGAAGGGGACAACATCAGCGGGTGCTCCCGCGGACGAAAGCTCTGGTCGATCTTCACGTTCCCGTTCTACATGGCAACGTACCTGCCGATCGCGGTGGTCGCACTGTTCAAAAAAGTCGGCTGGAAGCCGATCCAACATACGGTGGCAAAGTCCATCGACGACCTGAGCAAGAAGCAATAAATTCGGAAAATAGGGGAAACTTTTCATGACGAAACGGATTTTGGCAGTTTGTGCGCTTTTGGCGGTGCTTTGCTGCGGCGTCGCCTCGTTCCTGCCCGCAAATGCGGAAACCGGCTGGACCGCCGCACTGAAAATCGAACGGACGGCGGAGGATACGAACGCGGGCACGGTGACGGTGCGCGTCTCCGTCGAACAGATCACCTGCCAAAGCGGGATCTTCCTTGCCATGTATGACGTGTATTACGACACGTCCTCGCTGAAATTGATTTCCTGGGAAAACGCCAAACCGACCGGCTGGAATTTTGCCGACACAACGGCGGAGGACTGGACGAGCGTCAAGGAGGACCCGACGCCCCACCTTTCCTACGTCCTCATGAACGCGGGAACGTCGAACGGCGTCAAGCGGAACGGGGAACTGTATACCGATCTGACGTTCAAGGTGCTTTCAAAAACGGCGAAGTCCGCGTCCGTCACCGTGCGGAATATTCAATTTGCCGACGTATCGAATGAGTCCCTGCAGAATCCGTGTAAGCTGCCGGACCAAACCTGCACGATCGGTCTGCACGGCAACGCAAGCACGTCGGTCGTCCCGGTCGAAAGCAGCGGACCCTCCGTTTCGCAAAATCCTTCGACCACAAGCGACACCTCCTCGCAAAGCGGGACCTCGTCGCAAAGCGGAACGCCCTCGCAAGGCGGGACTTCGTCACAAAGCGGGACGCCTTCACAAGGCGACGCCCCCTCGCAAGGCGATACCCCTTCGCAGGGCGACACGCCCTCGCAAAACGATACGTCCTCGCAAGGCGACACGCCCTCGCAAAACGATACGTCCTCGCAAAACGGCACGCTTTCGCAGAGCGATACGTCCTCACAAAACACTGTCACCTCGCAAAGCGGTTCGTCTGCGCAGGGAGACGTGTCCGGCGAGGAGCAATCCGGCTCGGGGGCGACGTCCGCCGAATCGGAAAATGCGCACCGCATCTCGATGTATGTTACGGTCGAGGACATTCGGAACGACGCAGGGGTTTCCGGGCTCTCCCTGCAGCTCAAATATAATGAAAGTTTTCTGCAATACCTCTCCCGCACCTGCATCACGCCGGACGATTGGCTGGATTGGGAGGATCTTTCGACCAAGCCGGACGGGGGAAAGATGACCCTGTCGGTCGTCTGTCACGACGTGGGGAACGGCGCAAAGGAGGATGGTTCGCTCGGATTTCTGGTGGAATTCGCGTTCAACGGGACGGATTTTGACCGGAGCATCTTCCAAATCGAGCAGATCCACCTGACCGACGAAACCGGAAAGGAACTGGATTCGGACGGTTGTCGGGTCACCGTCAGCTACGAGATGGACGACGTCCCGATGACGGTGGAGGACCTCCAATTGCCGGATCCGTCGGAAGGAAGCCTCTGGAAGATTTTGCTGGCGGTCGCCGCGTCGGTCGTCGTGCTTGGAGCCGCGACAGCGGGATTCCTGATTTTCAGAAAGAAGAAGTTGTCATGAACCGTCTGCGTGAATTTTGGTCGACGTATTCCCGAAATATCATCCGTTTCTGGACCAATCAGCTTGTGATGTCCTTCCTCGGCATCAGCGTCGGACTTGCGACGATCGCGTTGAAGAGCGAAGCCGTGTCGGCGCTCGGGAGCGCTCTCTGCATCGGGCTTCTTTGCTTCATGCAGTACGACAACCTGTTTCAGCTCGGCGAGAAGCACCATTTCCGCCCGGCGGATGCCAGTCGCCCTGCGAAGTCGCTCGGTCTGAAGGTCGCACTGCTCGGGTCCTGCCCGCTGTTGCTGGTGATCCTGCTCGGGCTTCTGGTTTCCGTCTTTGCGTCGGACAATGTACAGGTGATCTTCATGCTGATCCATATCGCCCTGCACGGCAGCTATCTGTATCCGCTGACCTTCCTTTCGGTGGAGGGGACTATCGGCTGGCTGGGCGGACCGCTCGGTTGGCTGGTCTGCCTGCTGTTCCTGCTTCCGGAGGTGCTGCTCGCCGGGCTTGGCTATCTGCTCGGCTCGAAGGACCGTCCGCTTCGCACGTTTTTCGGGATTCGGTACGGCAAAAAAGGGGAGTGAAAGGGCAGGGGAGGCATATCGCACAGCACGTTTTCATACCTTGTAATAAAACGCAAGGTGCAAAGGATGTGCGCATATGGAAACCCCTTCGTCCTCGGAATTTCGGGAACCGCGGTTCTTTCTGGTGCTGCTCAGCGTCGTGCTGGTCGCCGTGCTGGTGTTCTATTTCATAACGTCCATGGTGACGTCGGTCGGATACCACGCTTTCGCGGAGGCGGACGCGGATCCGGCAGGGGAGTCGCCCGGATTTACGATCATCCTCGACGCGGGACACGGCGGGGAGGACCCCGGCGCGGTCGCCAACGGGCTGAACGAGAAGGATCTGAACCTGCAGATTGCCCTGAAAACCGCCGCATTCCTGCGGCTTTCCGGCTGCAACGTCGTCCTGACGCGCTCGGAGGACCGCTTGCTGTACAACAGCGGCGAAGAAAGCCGAAAAAAGTATTACGACCTGCACAACCGCCTGAAATTCGCGGAAGATTACCCGGACGCGATCTTCGTCAGCATCCATATGAACAAATTCCCGATGGAAAACTGCCAAGGGCTGCAGACGTTTTATTCCGTGAACGACCCGCGCAGCGCTCTGCTCGCGGAGGCGCTGCAATCGTCCTCGACGCTCGTCATGCCCGACAACCGACGGACCATCAAATCGGACAATAAGACCATTTTCCTGCTGAAGAACCTGAAAATGCCCGCCGTGATCGTCGAATGTGGGTTCCTTTCCAATACGACCGACGCGGAACACCTTGCGGACAAATCCTACCAGGACGAACTTGCGTTCGCGCTCGCGTCCGGGATCGGGCGGTACTGCGAAGCGGTGCGGGAGGACGGCGGTGCTGCGTCCCCATAAAACGGGAGGAAAAAGATGTTGAAAACCAGCTACGTTTGCGAAAACTGCGGGAATGTGACCGCAAAATGGTACGGAAAATGCCCGTCCTGCGGCGCGTGGAACGCCCTTTCGGAGCAGGAAGTTACCCCGGAACCGACGCCGTCGCCGAAAGCGCGTCGTGCGCCCGCCCGCAACAATACCCAGACGGTCGAACATTCCAAGGCGCTCCGCATCGACGAGATCACCTTTCAGAACGATATTCGCTTCCTGACCGGGCTCGGCGAATTCGACCGGGTGCTCGGCGGCGGATTGGTCGAAGGTTCGGTCGTGCTGATCTCCGGCGAACCGGGCATCGGAAAATCCACTTTGCTGCTTCAAATTTGCCAGTTTGTGGGGCAAAAAGCGAGGCTTTTATATGTCACCGGCGAGGAATCCATCTCGCAGATCAAGCTGCGTGCGAACCGCGTCGGCGTCGATACGCAGAATCTGCTCGTTTTGAGCGAAACGTCGGTCAATAAAATCATCCCGGAAATCAACACGGTGCAGCCGGATGTGGTGATTATCGACTCGATCCAGACCATGTACGACGAGAATTATCCGTCCTCGCCGGGTACGATCACGCAGGTCAAGCAGGCGACCATGCAGTTGATCGCCAAAGCGAAGGAGGACAAGGTTTCCATCCTGATCGTCGGGCACGTCAATAAGGACGGTGCGATCGCCGGACCGAAGGTGCTCGAACATATGGTCGACGCCGTGCTCTATTTTGAGGGCGACAAACAGCACGCATACCGCATCATCCGTGCGGTCAAGAACCGCTACGGCTCGACCAACGAGATCGGAATGTTTGAAATGTCGGACGACGGGCTGACGGAGATCGAAAAACCGTCCGAGCGCATCCTCCAGCAGCGTCCGAAGGACGTTCCCGGCAACTGTGCGGCTGCGGTCATGGAGGGCAGCCGACCGATGATCACCGAGATCCAGGCGCTTTCCTCCAATACGACGTTTCCGTCGCCTCGCAGAATGTCTTCAGGTTTTGATTATTATCGGCTGTCGCTGCTGCTCGCGGTCCTTGAGAAACGGATCGGGCTGCGCTTCTCGTCGCAGGACGTTTATCTGAATATCGCAGGCGGACTGCGGATCGACGAGCCGGCGTGCGATGCCGCCGCCGCGATGGCGCTGCTTTCCAGCTATAAGGAGATCCCGGTGCCGGAAGATCTGATCGTCATGGGCGAAGTCGGTCTCGCCGGCGAATGTCGCTCCGTCAGCGTGCTGGATCAACGGCTGAGCAACGCCGCACGGCTGGGATTCAAGCGTGCCGCGATCCCGTACCACAACGCGGATCGATTGAAGAACGCATACGGCATGGAGATCATTCGTTTGCGGAGCATTTTCGATCTACTGCGTCTGCTGGACGCGCCGAAGAAGGAAGAATAAGCTGCAGCGCGTCGGAAGCAATTCCGACGCGCTTTTCAAACCAAAGTACGAGAAAAGACCGAAAGTGCGAAACGGCGACGTTGCAGTGCGCTTCGCACAGCACGCGAACGGCAATACATTTTTTCAGTATGCACGACGCAGTGCAGACCGTGATAGTACGGCTTGACCTGAAGGAAGAATGTCCGAATGGTGCATCGGTAAAACGCCACAGTACGCCTGTAGCACCTCGAACCGCCCCGAACCGCATCCCGAACCGCCCGGCAACGCCCGCGATCCCGCCTTTCCCGCCTGTTCACCCCTCTTTGATTATACAAAATTTGCATTTTGTATAATGCTGTGTTTCGGAAAGGGGACAAAAAGGGTCTCCGCGCCGGCGCTGAAATGCAGGTCCGGCGCGTATCCCCCGCAGGTTTCATTCCGGCTTCTTACCGTTTCACGTCGTATCGTGGCGGAACTGCGACTGGTACAGGCGGTCGTATATGCCGTGCTGCGCAAGCAGTTCGTCGTGCGTGCCGTATTCAACGATGTCGCCATGCTCCATGACGAGGATCATTCCGCATTCGCGGATGGTCGACAGCCGATGCGCGATCAAAAACGTCGTCTTTCCGCGCATGATCTCCCGGAAAGTCTTGGAAATTCGCATTTCGGTCACAATATCGACGTTGCTGGTCGCTTCGTCCAGAATCAGCATAGGACGGTCCACCAGCATCATCCGTGCGATCGCCAGCAATTGCCGCTGTCCGGCGGACAGATTACTGCCCTCCTCCTCGATACGGGTATCGTATCCGTTCGGCAAACGCTCGATAAAAGCGTGCGCATGAGCGGCTTTTGCGGCGGCGATCATCTCGCCGTCGGTCGCGTTCGGCTTCGCAAACAGCAGATTTTCCCGCACCGTTCCGGCGAACAGCCAGCTTTCCTGCAGGACCATTCCGAACTGTTTTCGCAGTTCATTTCGGGGTATATTGGATATATCCACGCCATCTATGGTGATTTTCCCGCCGTCCAATTCGTAGAATCGCATCAGCAGGTTGATCAGCGTGGTCTTCCCCGCGCCGGTCGGGCCGACGATCGCGACCTGCGTTCCGGCGGGAATGTGCATGGTACAGGACTTGATCAACGGCGTTTTGCCGTCGTAGGAGAAGCGCACCTGCTCGAAGTCGATCTCTCCGTTCGGTTTTTCCGGCAGAGAGCGCGTGCCGTCCGGGGACATTTCCGGTTCGTCGAGCAGGGCGAACAGCCGTCGGGCGGACGCCATAGCGCTCTGGACCTGCATGGTCAGCGACGTGATCTCGTTGAACGGCTTGGAGAACTGCGACATATAGTTGAGGAATGCGGCGATACTGCCCGGCGACATTCGCACGAGCAGCGCGAAGATCCCAACGAGAACGTACGCCGTGTTATTGACGAACCGGGTCGTCGGATTGACGAGCGCCGACGCGAACTGTGCGCGGTATCCCGCGTCGTACAGCTTTTTGTTGAGCTGGTCGAACTGTTCCGCCGAACGCCCTTCGTAGCGAAAAAGTTTGACCGTATGGGCGGAACTGATAAGCTCCTCCGCGTAGGCGTTCACGTCGCCCAGAATCTTCGCCTGTTCGCGAAAACGTTTTTTGCCGTACTTCGTGATGGCGCGACCGACGAAAAAACAAAGCGGCGTCGCGATCAGCACGACGACGGTCACCCGCACGTCCAAATAGAGCATGAATCCGAGCGAGATCAGAATGGACGACACCCCGGAGATCAACTGGACGATACTGCTGTTCAGCCCGTCGCTGACCGCCTCGACGTCGTTGGTAAAGCGGGAAATGACGTCCCCGTGCGGCGTACGGTCAAAATAGGAAAGTGGGAGGCGCGACAGCTTTTCAAACAGGCTCTTGCGGAGCGTATTCGCCGTTTCCTGCGCGACGCGCACCGCCAGCCGTGCGCTGAGCCACTGGAACAGCACGCCGATCCCGTAAAAAAGCAGCAACGAGAGCAAAAGGGACAGCCACGGCTCCCCCGCGAAGATCGCGTCGATCGTCGAACCGATGCGCTTCGGCGCAAGGAGCAGGGCGGTATTCCCGAGCAGCACGAGCGCGAAGACCGCGAGCAGCGTCTTTTTCGACCCGCCGAGCAGACGGAGCAGGCGGCGGAAGGTGCGTTCCTTTTTCATGCGTTCTCCCCCTCCCCCGTCACGTTTTGAGAGCGACAGATCTCCCGATAGGCGTCGCAGGTGCGGTACAGATCGGCGTGCTTCCCCGCCCCGGCAAGCCGCCCGTCATCCAGAACGAGGATCAGGTCCGCGTGTCGGACCGTGCTGACCCGTTGGGAGATCATGAATAACGTCACGCCGTGCAGTTCCCTGCGGATCCCCTCGCGTACCGCCGCGTCCGTCGCATAGTCGAGCGCACTGGTCGCGTCATCGAGCACGAGGATCTCGCTTCCCGCCGCGATCGCACGGGCAATCGCGAGCCGCTGCCGCTGTCCGCCGCTGAAATTCCGTCCGCCCCGTGCGACGGAAGCGTCGTAGCCGTTCTCTTTTTCGCGGATAAATCCGTCCGCCTGCGCGATTCGTGACGCACGTTCGAGCGTTTCCCGCGAAGCGTTCGGGTCGCCGAGCGACAGGTTTTCCGCCACCGTGCCGGAAAAGAGCTGTACCTCCTGCGGGACGACGGCGATCTTCCGACGAAGCGCTTCGAGCGTGTACGACCGCACGTTCACGCCGTCGATCAGCACTTCCCCGTCCGTGCAGTCATACAAACGGGAAAGCAGATGGGTCAGCGTGCTCTTGCCGGACCCGGTGCCGCCGATCAGACCGACGGTCATTCCGCGTTCGACGGTGAACGAAATATGCTCGAGCACGTTCTTTTCATGGTAGGAAAAGGACACGTCCCGGAAGCGCACGGCAGCCTCGCCCGGGATCCCCTCGGTCACTTCCCCGTCCTGCGTTTCCGGTTCCGTCCGCAGCACCTCGCAGACGCGCTTGGCGCTGACGTACGCTTTCGCGTACAGCACGACGAGGTTGGAGACCACAAGGACCGCCGCAAGGATTTGGTTGACATAATTGATCAACGCGATGATGTCCCCGCTGCTGACGTCGCCGTGATCGGTAAACAGCCAACCGCTGATGGCAAGGATCAGGACGACCGCGAAATTGAGGATCAACTGCGTCAGCGGGCTGAGCAGGATGCCCGCCCGATTCGCACGAACGGCGGAGCGCATCCAGTCGTCCGCGTTTTCGCGGTAGCGTTCCTCCTGCTCCTCCGTGCGGGTGAAAGCGCGAACCACCCGTACCCCGGACAGGTTTTCCCGCAAAATGGCCGTCAAACGGTCGTTTTTCTTTTGCGTCTCGGCGTGCAGCGGCACGCTCCTGCGGGTCACGAGCGCCATCGCGAGCAACAGCAGCGGCACGGCGAAAAGGATCACGAGCGCCAGCCGCGCCTGCATCCAGAACGCCATCACGATCCCGCCGATACACAGGAACGGCGCACGAATGACCAAACGGATCAGCATGGCGACGGCGTTCTGCAAGGCGTTCACGTCCGCGGTCAGGCGGTTGATCAGGGACGGCGTTCCGAACGCGTCCAGTTCCCGGTGGGAAAGCGATTGGATCTTGCGGTAGAGCACGCTCCGCAGCTTCGTACCGTATCCCTGCGAAACCTGACTCGCCCAATACTGGCAGAGAATCGCCGAGCAAAGCCCGAGCGCGACGATCCCGACGAGGATCGCCCCTTCCCGCAGCACATAATCACGGTACGGTTCCCCCGCCGTCTGCATTTCCAGCACGCGGTCGATGACGCCCGCCAGCCGCAGGGGCATATACAGCTCCAAAATCGCTTCAAACAGCTTGCAGAGCGGTCCTGCGATGCACTTCCACAGGAACGGACGCAGATAGACCGCCAGCGGACGAATGACCGGCGGACTCTGTTCGGTTTTTCGCATCGCAGGCGGCCTCCTTTCAAACAAACGCCCACATACTCTTGTGGGCGTTAGTTCTTTTTTTGTTTATCCGCGATCCGTAAAGATCGGTTCGATCTCCTCTTCCTGCGGGCGTTCCTCCGGGTGGTCGCGGTAGTACGGCTCGATCATATAGGTTTCGATGACCGGATAAGCCGCATAGACGCCGATATACTGCAAGATCCCGAACGTAAAGACGATCGGCAGGAACGTCCCGAATACCGGGAGCATCACAAACAGGTAGACGTTGATAAAGACAGCCAAAGCGGACCCGAGCAGGCACAGCAGGCTGCGCTTACAGCCGAGGAAAACCAGGAACAGTGAATTTTTGAGCAGTTTTGTAAACTTCAGATCGAACGTCACGAGGATCAGGTAGATATAGTTCCGCATGACGAAATAGATCAGCGAGGAGAACAGCACGACGTAAAAAGCCATCTGCATGAAGAAGGTGTTTGCGTTGGCATAGTAGGCGATCAGGTCGTACCCGAGGAACAGGATCAGCAGAGCGTCGAGGATCGCGATCGGAAATCCCTGCCGCAGATTCCTGCGGATCGCCGAAAAGAATTCGCTCCACGGAGAAAGCGGTTCGCAGCGCACGACGCTTCGCATATTATACACCGCACCGATCGTGGAGACTCCAAAGGTCAGGATCAGCAGGAACGCACAGTACATCAGCACCCGCGATGCGGTCGAAACGATCTGCACGGTCGTGCCGACGCCGAAAAGACCGTGCAGCATGGAGAGCATCGGGCTTTTCTCCCCCGCCAGTTCCATTCCATAAACCGTCGCGTAGACCGGCGACATCGGCGCGGGGACGCTGCTGTCGAGGTTGCCGGAAAGACCGAACAGAAACAGCAGGAATGGAAAATTGCAGAGCGAGAAGAGGATGCTGGTCGAGGAAATGTTGCCCATACGGTTCTTGAAAAGTCGGAAAAAGAACCCAAGCCCCATTTTCTTGTCCCGTTCGACCTGCTGCTTCGTCACGCCCTTGCCGCTTCGGTTGTTCGTCCCGGAAAAGAAGTTGTAAATTCTGCCTTTGCCCATCGGTCATGCCCTCGGATGATATTTCATATAGCTTTTCGGCATCTTGTTTTTTAAGTATTGCGTGTATTTCTGCGTGGAGGCGAGGTCGCGATGACCGAGGATCTCCTGGATCTCGTGAATGTCCGCCCCGTTTTCGAGCAGATGCGCCGCGAAGGAATGGCGGAGGGTGTGCGGCGTGATGTCCTTTTGGATGTTTGCCGACCGCACATAGCCCTTGAGGATCTTCCAGAAGCCCTGCCGGGTCATTCGTTCGCCGGAAATGTTGACGAACAGCGCTTCCCCGCTTTGCCCCGCCGTCAGGATCGGTCGGGAGCGGTGCAGATAGACCTCCAGCGCGTGCATCGCGACCGGGTAGAGCGGAATGAGCCGTTCGTTTTCGCTCCCGCCGCAGCGCACGCAGGAAAGGGCGAGGTTGACGTCGGTCAGGTTCAGTCCGATAAGTTCGGAAACCTTGATGCCGGTCGCATACAGCAGTTCGAGCATCGCCTTGTCCCGCATCCCCTTCACGTCGTTCGTGTCCGGCTGGGAAAGCAGCGTTTCCACCTCGGCGGAGGTCAGGACGTTCAGTTCCTTCTTCGCCGCCTTGTCGTTGTGGACGCCGCGAGCGGGATTGCTCTGCATCTGCCCGACGGCGACGAGGTACTGGAACATTCCCCGCAGCGCGGACAGCGAACGGCTGACGGACGACGCGGAAAGCCCGGTCGAGGTGAGATACCGTTTATACTGCTCGACGTCCTCCGGCGTCAGTTCCGTGAAGCTGTCCACCCCACGGACGTCCGCGAAACCGAAGAACTTTTCGAGGTCCCGGCGATAGGCTTGTACCGTGTTGTCCGGGGAATGCCTGACGCCGGACAGGTATTCCAGATAATGATGCAATTGTAAGGTCAATTGTCCGGAATCGTTCAGCATCATGAAACTCCCACATTAAGATATACCCGAAAAAGGCAGAAACAAAAGCTCCGCAGCTCGACACAACAGGTACGCAACCGGGAACAGCAGGCAGAACGCGAGAAAGGACTTGCAGCAAAAGACGTTTTTCCAGCCGGAGCGGGTCCGCAGAGAAGTCAGAAACGCTTCGACTGAGAACAGCAGGACGCTCAGATACAGCGCAAGCAGCAGGCACAGGCAGAGCGTTTCGCGCACCGTGGAAATCGCGAACGACCCGGCGGCACAGCCGAACAGGAAGGAAAACCAAACAAGTCCGACCGGGACGACCGCCACACCGAAAAGCGTCATGCCGCAAAGCAGCATCGCCGGTAAAAGCACCCGCGACGCACGGAACAAGGGCAAAAAACCGACGGTCATTCCCTGCACCGACGCGTAATAGCACCCGAGCAGGATCCCGAAGGCGGCGAGCAGCAACGCGGAAAGGTAGTACCGCTTTCGCCGGACAAAGAGGGCGTCCATCGACCGAAAGAGACTGCGCAGGGTCCGGCGTAAGGCGGAAATCGGATGTTTCCGCTTCGGCGGCACATACGGGACGAGCGCACGGACGGGGGATTCCGAAAGCGTCATGAAAATCACCTCGGAACACCATATGCCGCTTGTCCCCCCACATATGCCTAAAGCGATGCGGAGATCTCGTCGGCACGCTTCGTGCAGGCGTCCATCGCACGGGCGACGGTGCCGGCAAAATCGGCGTCCGAAAAGACCTGCATGGCGGCAAGCGTCGTTCCGCCCGGACTGCACACCCGTCGGATCAGCTCGTCGATCGGGCAATCCGCCTGTTCGATCATCTTCACGGCGCCCGTTACCGTTCGCAGGAGCAGCGGGAGCGCCTGTTCGGCGGAGATCCCCTGCTGTGCGGCGCCGTCAAGCATCGCCTTCACGAACAGGTAGACGTAAGCGGGCGAGGAGCCGTTGACGGAAATGACCGGGTTGAGCTGCGCTTCCTCGAGCACGGCGACAGTCGCGATTGAGGAGAACAGCCGACAGACGGTTTCAAACGCCCATTTCGGGACGCGACCGTTCTCGCACAGCGCAACCGTCCCTTCCCCGACCTGGATCGGCGTACTCGGCATCGTGCGGACGACCGGGACTTCCCCGCCGGCGGCTTCGCAAATCAGCGCACACGGCACGGAAGCGGCGACGGAAACGAACACCATCTCCCTGCGATAGCCGCTTGCGCGAACACATTCCGCGACGACCTCCCGCACGGTACCGGGCTTGACGCAAAGAAAAAGAAAATCGGCGCCTTCCAGTGCCTCCGCGATCGAACCTGCGGTCCGAACGCCGATGGCGCGAAACGAAGGGTACTTGTCCGCGTGCTTACAGCAGACCGTGATCCGATCCGGCGCAAGCGCACCGGAGGAAACCAGACCGCGAATGATCGCACCGCCCATGTTTCCGCCGCCGATGAACGCGCATCGACCGCCGTTGCTTTCCCATTTGCCCATCTCGTCCACGCCCCCTTTCCGCCGATTCTGTCCGATAGAACCGAATACATTCTTATCTTACCTCATTTTGCCGGAAAATTCAAGGGGTTATCGAGAAATTCCCCAATTTCGTAAAAAATGTAAGATTATTTGAGCGAATTATGGTAACCGAATTATGTAAACCGATGAAACCAAGAAAGAAAAGGGCAGGATATTGTGCCGCAAAGGGTCGAACGCGCAAGATGTTGTTTGTGCATATTGCCCCTTCGTTTCCTGTCGAAACGGCGGACGAAAAACAAAAAACCGGCGGACACGCGTTTATCCGCCGGTTTTTCGGACGATTCGACAGGGTTCAGCGATCCTTCGTTTCGCGGTGGAAAAGCCGCTTTCGCAAGGATTCTGCGTCATTTTTTTGCTGTTCGGTCGCCTCGCGGTCGACGGTCAGGCGCAGGACGTCGCCTTCCTTCGCGTCCGCCGGGAGCAGTGCGGTCGGGAGGTCGAGCGTCTTGCCCTTTTCGTATTCGCAGACCACGATCTCCCCCTCGAATCGGTCGATGATCAATTGCATTGGAAACCCTTCCTTTCTCGAATTTTGTCAACCTGCGTCTGCTGTGATATCGTCAAAGACAACGGGAATCTTTTTCTGCAATTCTGTAAGTAGTGGAATGGTGACTTCTCTGATTTGCGGATGAGCGCTCGGAGCGGTTCGCAATTTGAAAAACGCCCTCCACTCTCTGTAATTCGCCGTGATAATAATATTTGTTTTTGTTGCGTTTGGCAAAACGGAACGTGCCATCTGCGATGTCGCTCCTAATTCAATCATTTTCATATAATGCCGTTCTGCATCCTTCATAGCATCGAGCCATTCCAAGTAAACCTTCTCGATGTTCTCTGCGTCCATTTTTTTCATCTTGCCATCGCCGTCAATCCCATTTTTAATATCAATGACGGAGATTTCATTTCCGAATTTTTCTTTGGAATAATTCACATAGCGCGTACTTTCTTGCGCAAAACTCGCGAGTCTATGACGCACCATTTCGTGAGATACGCCCCTATCTACGGTGAACAGTACGGATAATGTGCTATGTTCGATCATAGCTTCATGTCCGTTCGCGATCAGCATCCTCACAAATTGCTTCGCGCTTTCGCCGTCATCGGTAATTTTATCTTCGGATTTATAACACACGCGTCCAATCCGTTCGATGTGCTGCAATTCCTTGATTCCTTTATCCGAAATCGGGGTCAATATTTCGTATCCAGCTTCAAGAACTTTCATTATGTACCTCCGTATCAATAAGAGCCGGTGATTTTGTCAACCTGCGTCCGACGGTTTGCAGGAGCCGCAGGGGGTATAGCCTTCCGCCTCGAGTTCGGCGACGGTCTTGTCGGATTCCGCACGGTTCTTCGGCGAAATCGAATCGACGTACTGGCAGTCCGGGCGATGGATTTTGTGACTGGAGGTGTTGAGCACCCACGCCGAGCCGCTTTCCTCCGGCTCGCTTCCGTTCGAGGACGTATCCCCCGCCCCGCTTTCCGACGGGTCGCTCCCCTGCTCGCTCTGCGTTTCGACGGTCAGCGTCGTCCCGTCCGTGCGAACCGTCACCGTGCCGACAAGGTCGGTCCGCAAAATCTCCGCACCGCAGGCCTGCAGGCGGGAGAGCGCTTCCTCGTGCGGGTGTCCGTAGGAGTTCCCCTTCCCGCAGGAGATGATCGCGTAGGTCGGCGTCGCCAGACGGAGAAAGCCGTCGCCAGACGCGGTGCGGCTGCCGTGATGCCCGACCTTGAGTACGTCGCAGTCGATGTCGCCCTCCAGCGAATCCTCGATCGACGTGTCCGCGTCGCCCATAAACAGGAAGGTCCGCGTCCCGTAGGTCAGCAGCAGGACCGCCGAATTGCGGTTCTGGTCGTCCTGGTCGATGACCGACGGGGCGAGGAATTTCGCCTGCACGTCGCCGGACAGCAGCGTGACGCCCGCCTCCGCGACCTCCGCGGGAATGTCCCGTTCCAGAATGGTTTCCGCCATCCCGACGTAGGTCGCCGTGTCGGCGCTGACGTCCGGCAGGTAGATGCAGCCGATCTCGAAGGCGTTCAGCACTTGCTCCATTCCGCCGATGTGGTCGGCGTGCGGGTGCGTGGCGACGACGTAATCGATGCGGTCGTAAGAGAGCGCACGGACGGCGTCGACGATGCGGTCCCCGTATTCCGCGATTGATGCGTCGATAAGCATACACTTCCCGTCCGGCAGTTCGATAAAGATCGAATCCCCCTGCCCGACGTCTAAGTAATGGACCGCGAGTTCCCCGTTTTTCGGCGGTTCGGGGTCCGACGATACGGCGCTGACCACCGCGCTTTCCGTATCCGACGGCGCGGAACCGACGGTTTCTCCGCCCGACGGTTCGCCGACGGGAACGCTCACGGCGACGCTTTCCGAAACGCTCGATTCCCCGCCGGACGGCGTACCTTCCGGCGTGGCGCAGGCAAAGAGCGCCGCCAGCACGCAGAGCGCGAGCAGGATTATCGATCCCCTCTTGAATCCCATAAAAACCTTGTATGATATAGTTACCCCCATATCATACCCTTTCATAAGATTTACGCTCGCTTCGGAATGGAGCACGGAAAAA
>CANQVQ010000013.1 GCA_947627335.1 uncultured Clostridia bacterium
CTTCATGGTCGGCACGTCCATGTTGTCGAGCATGATGATGTCCGCCCCCGCGTCCAGCGCTTCCCGCACCATTTCGAGCGTTTCGGTCTCGACTTCGATCTTGCGCACGAACGGGGCGTACGCTTTCGCCAGCCGCACGGCGTTCGCGATGCTCCCGGCGGCGCCGATGTGGTTGTCCTTCAGCAGCACGCCGTCGGAGAGGTTGTAGCGGTGGTTGGAGCCGCCGCCGACCGTGACGGCATACTTTTCAAAGATGCGCATATTCGGGGTGGTCTTGCGGGTGTCGAGCAGGGTGATCCCGGTGCCTTCCAGCAGTTCCGCGACCGAACGGGTGTAGGTGGCGATCCCGCTCATGCGCTGGAGGTAGTTCAGCGCCGTCCGTTCGCCGGAGAGCAGGACGCGGACGTCCCCGCGCAGCACGCCGAGCTTCTGCCCCTTCTCCACCTGGTCGCCGTCCTTGCAGAAGGCTTCAAACGAGGTTTTCGGGTCGAGCAGGGTAAACACCCGGGCGAATACGCCGAGCCCCGCGATGACGCCGTCCTGCTTGCAGAGCAGATCGACTTCGCCCGGCACGGCTTCCTTCATCACCGCGTTGGTGGTCACGTCCTCGCTGGAGATGTCCTCGCGCAGGGCGGAAAGCAGGAACGGGTCTGCGTTGAGCAGCATGGTCAGTTCATTCACGGCTCTTCTTCATCCTTTCGATTTCCTCGCGGATCTCGCCCGCGTAGCGGTTGATGTGTTCCGGCTCCCGCGGCTGCAGGCGGAGGTATTCCGCCTTCGACGGGAAGTCGTTCTCCAAAGCGATGCGGGACGCCGCCCGCCCGGCGAACACCAGGCTTTCCAGCAGCGAATTGCTCGCGAGGCGGTTCGCCCCGTGGACCCCGTTGCAGGCGGTCTCGCCGACGGCGTACAGGTGCGCCATGCCGGTGCGGCTGTACTCGTCCACCGCCACGCCGCCCATGAAGTAATGCTGGGCGGGGACGACCGGGATCGGCTGCTTCGTCACGTCGAACCCTTCCTCCAGACAATGGCGGTAAATGTTGGGGAAGTGGTCGAGGATGGCGGACTTCCCGACCGGGGACATATCCAGCCACACGAACTTCGACCCTTCCTTCTTCATCTGCGCACGGATCGCCTTGGTCAGCTCGTCGCGGGGGAGCAGCTCGTTGACGAAGCGCTGCATCTGCCCGTCGTACAGCTTCGCGCCCTCCCCCCGGACGGATTCGGAGATCAGGAACCGCCGTCCCGGCTTTTGGGAGTAAAGCGTCGTCGGGTGGATCTGGATATAGTCCACGTCCTTGAGCGGGACGCCGTGCCGCAGGCAGACGGCGAGCGCGTCGCCGGTCAGGTGCGGGAAGTTGGTGGAGTTTTCGTACAGTCCGCCGATCCCGCCGGTCGCCAGCACCGTGTCCGCCGCGTAGCATTCGCTTTCCTCGGTCAGCACGCCGTAGCACCGCCCGTCGCGGGCGATCAGGTCGATCATGCGCGTATGCTCGAGGATGGTGACGTTCGGGAGCGAACGGACCTTGGCGAGCAGCTTGCTCGTGATCTCCTTGCCGGTGACGTCCTGGTGGAACAAAATCCGGGGGCGGGAATGCGCCCCTTCGCGGGTATAGGCGAAATCCTCCCCGTTCCGGGCAAATTCCACCCCGCAATCGATCAGATTGCGGATGGTCTGCCGCGAGGAACGGATCATCAGCTCCACGGAGCGCACGTTATTCAGATAGTGACCGGCGCGGAGCGTATCCTCGAAGAAGCTGTCGTAATCCGCTTCCTCGCGCAGCACGCAGATCCCGCCCTGCGCCAAAAAGGAATCGCTCTCCTCCACGCCCGCTTTGGTGAGCATCAGGACGGAGCGGTCCCGGGGCAGCTGCAGCGCACAGTACAGTCCGCCGGCGCCCGTGCCGACGATGACGACGTCGGCGAAACGCTTGGTTCGTCGCATGATAGCAGTGTTTCCCTTTCTGAGATACCGTATCTATTTTACACCCAAAGTTGACATCTGTCAAGACACCTTGCCCGCTTTTCCGCCCGGACGCCGTATTTTCGTGCGTTTGGACAAACCGCGACGCCCGTTCGGGGGCGTTTTGCGTCGTTTTGCGAAAGGGAAAGCGGTCGAAAGCGCCCGTCCGTTCCTTGACAAAGCGTGCGAACTGTGGTAAGATAGACGCAACGGAGAAACGAGGAAGGAAAAAACGTGGAACGGACATACGGAAAGCTGACGGTCAGCGAAAAAGCCGAAAGGAGCCTGCGGGGCGGACACCCGTGGGTCTACGGGGACGAGGTGACGGGGATCGAGCGCCCTTGCGCGAACGGGGAACTGACGGACGTGTATTCCGGCAAGGGCAAGTGGCTGGGGACCGGGTTCTACAACGACTGTTCCAAGCTGCGTGTGCGCCTGCTGTCGGACAACCCGAACGACCGCTTCGACGAGGCGTTCTGGACGCGTCGCCTGCGCTATGCGCTCGCCTACCGGCAGACCGTGATGGGCGGGGATTTCTCCGACCCGTCGGCGGGGTGCCGACTGGTGTTCGGGGAGTCCGACCAACTGCCCGGGCTGACCGTGGACCGCTTCGGCGACGTGCTTTCGGCGGAGTGCCTGTGTTACGGCATGGAGGTGCGGAAGGAATTCCTGTACGGGACGCTCGTGCGCCTGCTGCGGGAGGAGTTCGGCGTGTCCGTGCGTGCGCTGTATGAGCGGAACGATTCGCCGATCCGCACCTTGGAGGGTCTGCCTGTCGGGAGAGGGTTTTACCCGCTCGACGGACTGCGGACCGACCTGTCCGGCAAGACCGAGATCGTCGAAAACGGGATCCGCTACGAGGTGGACTACGCGAACGGGCAAAAGACCGGCTTCTTCCTCGACCAGAAGGACAACCGCAAAGCCGTCGCCCGCATCGCGAAGGGGAAACGCGTCCTCGACTGCTTCACGCACACCGGCGCGTTCGCGCTCAACGCCGCCAAAGCGGGTGCGGAACACGTCACGGCGGTGGACATTTCCGCCGACGCGCTCGCCCTCGCGAAGGCGAACGCGGTCCGCAACGGGCTGGACGGGCGTATGGATTTCGTGCAGGCGGACGTGTTCGACCTGCTGACCGAACTGCGGAAAGGCGGCGGGACGCCCTACGATTTCATCATCCTCGATCCGCCCGCCTTCACCAAGAGCAGCCGCACGGTCCGTTCCGCTTACAACGGCTACCGCGAGATCAACCGCGAAGCGATGCGGCTCCTGCCCCGGGGCGGGTACCTCGCGACCTGCTCCTGCTCGCACTTCATGAAGGAGGACCTGTTCCGCGAGATGCTCCTGGACGCGTCCGCCGACGCGTCGGTCCGTCTGCGGCAGATCGAAGCCCGTCAGCAGGCGGCGGACCACCCGATCCTCTGGAGGGTGCCGGAGACGTACTATTTGAAGTTTTATCTGTTCCAGACGGTATAGTTCGGGTGGCAAACGCAGTCGCGGCGGCGTCGCTGCGCGTCGCCTTGCTCTGTGGTTTTCCTATTCAAAGCGGCGAGCCGCTTTGAATGACAAATACTCCCCCCTCGGAACCTGCCGACGGTGTCGGCAGGTTTGAAAATACGGTTCGGCTTGCGCCAATGCTGACGTCGCCTTCGCCGGTTTTCTCTTGCGGAGTCACTGCTCCAAACACAGTTGTGTTTGGAGCGTGCGGCACACGCCCGCCTGCGGGGCGTTATTTTTATTGGAAACGCTTCGCGTTATTGAATGGAAACATTGCCCACGGCTCGGTTGCGTTCATGCCGCAACCGAGCCTTAGTTTGTTTTTTTACCCGGAAAAACGTTTTCCAAAAAAATTTTTACAAACCCCCTTGACAAATCTGTCTACAAGTGGTAAACTGTCTACAAGAAGCAGACAGAAAAGGAGGGGTTCGCGTTGAAGGAGATGCAGATGGGGGAGATCGAGTCGCGATTCGCCGAGATCATCTGGCAGAACCAGCCGATTTCGACCTCCGCGCTCGTGCGGCTGAGCGAACAGACGCTCGGCTGGAAGCGGACGACCACCTACACGGTCCTCAAGCGGCTGTGCGAGAAGGGCATTTTCCAAATGCGGGAAAGCACCGTGACGTCCCTGGTTTCCCGCGAGGAATTCTACGCGCTGCAGAGCGAAAAATTCGTGCGGGAGACGTTCGGCGGGTCGCTGCCGTCCTTCCTGACCGCGTTCGCGGCACGCAAGAAGCTGACGGCGGAGGAGATTGAGGCGATCCGCCGCTTCATCGATTCGTTCGGGGAGGGGGACGCGGAATGACGGTTGCGGAGCTGTTTTTGACGGTACTCAACCGAGCCGTCGCCGCCGGTTGGGTCCTGCTGGCGCTTCTGGCGCTGCGACCGTTCCTGCGGAAGGTGTCGCGTGGGTTCTGCTGTGCGGCGTGGGGGCTTGCGGCGTTTCGCCTGCTCTGCCCGTTCACGCTGCAAAGCGTCCTGAGCCTCGTTCCCGACGCGCAGCCGGTCTCGGTGAGCGGGGCGGCTGCGGTCGTTCCGTTCGATCTGCCGAGCGGTGCGGAAAGCGCCCTGCCGACGGCGAGTGTTCCGACGGAAACGGAAGGGTCGTCCGTGTTCGCGCAGGTGGTCGCGACGCTGTGGCTGGTCGGCGTGGCGGTGCTGCTCCTGTACGCCGTGTGGTCCTTCGTGCGGCTGCATCTGACGGTGCGGGAAGCGGTCAGGCACCCGGGCGGATACTGGGTCAGCGATCGGATCGGGACGCCGTGCCTCGTCGGGTTTTTCCGTCCGCGCATCGTCCTGCCGGTCGGGATCGACGAAGGCGACGTGCCGTATGTCCTCGCGCACGAGAAAGCGCATCGATCGCGGCACGACCCGTGGCGCAAGCTGATCGCCTACGGGGTATTTGCGGTGTTCTGGTTCCAGCCGTTGGTGTGGGCGGCGTACTTCCTGTTCCAGCGGGACGTGGAGTTCGCCTGCGACGAACGGGCGCTGCGGGGGATCGGGGCGGACCTCGACCGGCGCAAGCGCTATGCGCGTGCCTTGCTGAACGGGTCGTCCCCGCGCCTGCCGGATAAGGCGCGTCTGGTGCGCCCGCTGACGTTCGGCGGATACCAGGTCAAGCGGCGGGTGCGCTCGGTGCTGACCTATCGCAGACCCACGGCGGTGCGGGTGTGCGCGGCGGTGGTCGTGTGCGCGGCGGTCGCGGCGTGCTTCCTGACCGACCCGGTGTCCCTCGCGCAGGAGCTTCCCGTCGTTTCTACGGCGGCGACCGCCCCGGCGGAGGACCCGCAGCCGGCTCGTCAGCCGGAACTGCCCGTACAGAAAGCGGATACGCCGACCCTGCCGGACCCGATCCTCGCCTCCGACGAAAAGGTCAGCGAGGAAGGGTATGCCGCCTATCGGGAGCAGTGGCTCGCCACTGTGGACTATCCCTGCACGGAAGCGAGCATCTGGTTCAGGTACCTGTGGGGCGGCATGAAACAGTACTGGCTGGAGACGCCCGAGGGGAGCGTCATGGTGTTCAACAATCCCTCGCCGGAGGACATTACGCTGTCCTTCCAATATGAGAGCCACGAATACAAGTCGCCGGACGAATACACCGACGAGGATTGGGCGCACGCCGCCGATCCGAACCGGACGCCTCCGTACAACGTGATCGGCACGTACGACGTGACGCTGGTGGTCCCCGCGAAGGACACCGCCGGTGTGCTGATCCCGATCGAACTCGGGAAAGGGAGCTGCATGACGATCTCCCGCGGTGGATTCACGGTCAGTTCGGCGCAGGACGGCTGAAGCGGGTCAGAGAAAGAAAAAAACGTCCGGCGTCCGTCGGGGGATGGGACGCCGGGGCGGAATCGGGGGGAATCCGGCAAAGACCGGGACTTTTGGGGGAAAAATCGGGGGAACGCTCTGCGCCGCAGGGGGGTGTTTTTCCTTGCGCCCTCTTTGGTCGGAACGGTCGATGCTTTGATTCATAGATTCTGAAAAAAGGAGGAAACAAGCATGAAAAAGACACTTGCGATCGTTCTCGCGGTGCTTTGCGCACTGACGCTGAGCCTTGTCGCGTTGGCGGAAGGGATGGACGCGTCGGAGAGCGCGGTCGAGGAGACCGTGCCGACCGACGACGTCGCGGTGGAAGTCGTCGAGGAGCCTGTCGAGGAACCCGCTGAGGAACCCGCTGAGGAACCCGTCGAGGAGCCCGTGGAAACGGAAAACCGGGAGAGCGCCGAATCCGACTTCGTCAGCGAAGAAGGGTTTGCCGCCTATCGGGAACAACGACTCGCCAATGCGGACTATCCCTACACGGAAGCGGACCTCTGGTTCGGCTATCTGTGGGGAGATATGAAGCAGTACTGGGTGGAGACCCCGGAGGGGAGCGTCATGACGTTTGACAACCCCTCGCCGGAGGACATTACGCTGTCCTTGCGGTATGAGAGCCACGAATACAAGTCGCCGGACGAGTACACCGACGAGGATTGGGCGGTCGCCGCCGATCCGAACCGGACGCCTCCGTACAACGTGATCGGCACGTACGACGTGACGCTGGTGGTCCCTGCAGGGGATACCGCCGGTGTGCTGATCCCGATCGACCTCGGGTGTGGCGGTTATATGACGATCTCCCGTGGCGGATTCACGGTCGATCTGACGGATTGACCCGTTTTCCCCCGCCTTCTGCGGCAGGCGGGGGTGTGATTTGAAACCCTTCCGCTCGCGGCGAACCCGTTGTGGCGGATCGGGACTTGTGCGGTGGGTTGAGCGGCTTCTCCTGCCGCACGGGGGGATAGGACGGGAAGGACTTTGGGGGCCTTCCCGTCCGTGTTTTTTTGTTTTTTTGCCCGGCGGGGCAGGGTGCGGGTATCTTGTCGATGTTCACAAGCGCTGAACCAAGATATCGCGTTTTGCCTTTGAAACCGATTTGCAAAGGAAAGAGAGGAAAAGCGACAATCAACCGGAGCGGCCTTGCAAGATCCGACGCGCAATCGCGCTTGACTAAATTGCGAAGCCTGTCAAAG
Organism: uncultured Clostridia bacterium; assembly: GCA_947627335.1. Classification (GTDB taxonomy): domain Bacteria; phylum Bacillota; class Clostridia; order Oscillospirales; family CAG-382; genus Coliplasma. The sequence goes on from CANQVQ010000013.1 coordinate 6,970, forward strand.
TTTTTTCATCACATCGAGCAAACCCTGATAACTGTCCACGTCGTGATACTTTACTTTGCTTGTAGACATCTCGTTGAACAATTTCTTTGCACAGGAAATTTTAGCTTGTTCAATCGGGCGCAACTGCAGGCTTTCCATCGTCCCCTTCGTCTCGGCGACGAAGAAGATATGTTTTACTGTTCCCTCGTAGAAGGCGATCGCCCAGTCGGGGGAATAGTTTCCCACCGGCGTTGGGATCCGGAAAGTTCGCGGCAACTTGGCATAGACGCAGACTTCGTTCGCTTCATCCAGATTCTCGACAAAGCGTCTCTCAATACTTTTCTCTGCCGACCCGTCCGTAAACACATAGTCTTGAATCGCCTTTTTCGCAGGAAACGCTTTGTCAAGGCCTCGCGTGTTCTTTTCGGCGGTAAAGATTTCTTTTTCGTATGTTCCTTCGATTTGGTTATACGCGATATGTTCGACGATCATTGTGGCTTTCTGCTCTTGAATGAGCCGTACCACCTTTGTGATGAATTCTTCGGGATTGTAGCGGAACATCACAAGCTTGTCCGCACGAAGTCCTCGCAGGATCCTCGCCACGGTCCTCCGTGTAAGGATAGTACCTTCCGCCACTTTCCCAATCAGGTCATATTTCACTTGACTTGTTTCAGCGTGTTTCAGAGTCTGCGTCCTTGTTTTTTCCCCACCGAAGGAAACGCCTCTCTCGACCTCGTATTCGTTCATCTTGGCTTTCTGCCTTCCGACGGTCGTCGTGTACTGAAGCTCCGAAACGAACAGGTTCTCGTTGATATGGTCGATTGCTTTTCGGATCAGCTCCTCGCTGTCAAAACTGACCGTATAGGCGTACTTGCGGTTGATTTCATTCCAAAGCGCCTGAAATTCTTTCTTAGCGAAGTTCTCATTCAGCGGGTTGTCCTTCACTTTGGACTCGTGACCGTCGACGAACATACTTTCCAGTACGCTGTCGTCGTAGACGGCTTGAATAAGCGTATGAATGCCCTCCGCCATCGGCGCAAGCGCCTCCGGAAGTGGCACTACCGTCCTATTTGCCACGTCACTACGGTATTTATCCGTCACTTTGCGGTTCATATCCACATAGCCGTTGGAAATGAGATAGAACTCAATCGTATTTGCGGTTTTATCGTCAATGAGCGTGGGAACGTCGCCCACCTTGACATATTTGCCGGAGAAATATTCGCTCGTCGCGACGGTCGGTCTGTCGTAGAGAACCGTCTTGATGTCGCTCTGCAAGCCGGACACAAAGTCCCTGTAGCTCTCGCTGGCGATGACGGTGAGCATATTCACGTCGTGAACGCTTTCTCCCAGCGTTTCCGCATCCATTCTGTTGCCGGACTGATTGACGCAAAGCCGCAGTCCTCTGCCCACCTCCTGACGCTTTGCCGTGTTGCTGTCGGAGTGCTTCAGCGTACAGATCTGAAATACGTTGGGGTTGTCCCAACCTTCGCGGAGCGCAGAATGGGAAAAGATGAACCTCGTCGGCTCCTCGAAGGAAAGCAATCGCTCCTTATTTTTGAGGATCAGGTCGTAAGCGGAAATGTCATCCGAGAATTCGCTTCCCCTTCTCAACTGGCTGTCGATACTTCTGCCGGTCTTTTTGTCAATGCTGAAATAGCCTTTATGCACGGCGGAAACGTCGCTGCAAGTGGAACGAAGGTATTCCTGATAGGGCGTGCTGAACAACGTCAAATACTCGTTGAGGACGTGCCTATATTCCTGCTCAAACATTTTTCCATATTCGCCCAGCACCTCGTTGCCGTCCTCGTCGTATTGGCGGTATTTTGCCACCTCGTCGATAAAGAACAGCGACAGGGTCTTGATCCCCATGTTGAAAAGCTTTTCCTCTTTTTCAAAATGGGAAAGGATGGTCTCCCGTATCTGAATCTGACGCATATCCCTTTCGGAAACGTCGCCCACGACTTCACCGGCGGTTATGACTTCTCCGTTCGTGAACGTAACGGTCCCACGCAGGGGATCCACATCGGAAATCGTGTACCCTTTGTACTGCTCCATTTCCTGCGAAACGAAATAGAGGTCGTCGCCTACGCCCAAAATCCTCGTCTCGCGGTTTATGGACTTGTTATACCCGATTTCCATCTCAATCCTTGCCATCGGCGGCTTTTTCGAGGAAAGGACGATCTGCTCCAGATAGAGATAGCTGTCCGTCCCGCGGAAGTTCTTCACCTCAAAGCCCTTGACCTCGATTTTCTTGACAAGTCGCTTGTTGAACGCGTCCAGAGCGTCAAGCACATAGACGGTGTTGTGCTGCTTTGCGTGCGTGGCGGAATAGTTGAGCGAGAACAGCGGATTGAAGCTTTTCAATGCCTTCTGCGTGACGTCGCCACCCATTTTCTGCGGCTCGTCCAAAATAATGATCGGTCTGTTCGCTTTGATCACGTCGATCGGGCGGCGGGAGCCGAACTCGTCACGCTTGGAGTAGATAATACGGGCTTCTTTGCTCTTCCCGTCCTCCTTCAAAGAGGACGCAAACGCCTGCGTGTTGATAATCATCACGTTGATGCCGGAGCTTTGGGAAAAGTTGTCCAGCTGATTCAGGTTTCCGCTGTTGTAGATGAAGAAGCGAGCCTTTTTGCCGTAATACTCCATAAAGTGGTCGGTCGTGATCTCGAAGGACTTTTTCACGCCCTCGCGGATGGCGATGGACGGCACGACGACGATGAACTTGCTCCAGCCGTAACGCTTGTTCAGCTCGAACATCGTCTTGATATACACATAGGTCTTGCCCGTGCCGGTCTCCATTTCAATATCGAGGGAGCAACGCCCCAAATCCTTGTTCAGCTTTGCCGACTGCTTGATATTGTTTTCGTTTTGCAGGTTTTGAATGTTGCGCAAAAGCTGTTCGTCCGAAAGCTCCAAGGTCGCATTCTTGTAGCCGGTATCGTTCATCGGGTCGTACCAATCGTCCGTTTCGGCAAGATCGTTTGCAAACTGCATCTGCCGCTGCGCGGTGGTCGTCACTTTCCCGACGTCGCGGATATAGCTCGTCTTTTCGCTGTACCCCTGACCGGCAAATACCTTGACGACGGCTTCCACGGCGTCGGTCTGATACTGCTGTATCTTAAAATTGAATCTCACTTCTGCTCTCCTTTGCCGCTTTCTCGGGTGAATTTCTTGACCGCTTTCTCCGTGTCCTGAATGGTTTGCAGATACGCTTCTTCCACAGGGGACAACGTCTGCGCCTGATATTTCCTGTATTCCGCCGTCGCCTTTTCGAGCGCGGCATCGTGGCTGACCTTTCCGGCGTCAAGCAGGAGTTTTTCGCCGGTGGCGGACAGGATCGCGTCCAAACGCTCTATGTAATCCTTCATATACATCGGGTTCTTTCGCACGGCTTGGACTTCCGCAAAATCAAAGTATCCCGAAACGATGTTGCCGAGCACCTTCAATTCCTCTTCATCGAGATAGTTTTTTGCGATTTTTGCATCGGCAAGGGTAGGAAAATCCCCCTTGAAACTTTTCATTCCCATAAACGGTTTATTGGCGTCGGCTCGCTCATAGATCACCTCTGCGGCGGTATGTCCGTGAGCGGCATAATGCAGCTTATTCTGCACGATTTTGAAAAACCGAACGGACAGCTCGCTTTTCGGGTCGTAATCGACGCTTGTGGCGTACAGGTCGAGCACCTGACGGTACAGCACCTTTTCGGACGAGCGAATGTCGCGAATCCTTGCAAGCAGTTCTTTCCAATACTGCCCGCCGCCGTTGCCCTTTAAGCGTTCGTCGTCCATTGTGAAACCCTTGATCATATATTCTTTCAGACGCTGGGTTGCCCAGATGCGGAAATGGGTTGCTGTTACGCTACGGATACGATAACCCAGTGATATGATCATATCCAGATTATAATATTTTGTGTTATACAGCTTTCCATCCGAAGCAGTTGTTCGGAAATTCCGAACAACTGAACTTTCGTCCAGTTCCCCGTCTTCAAAGATATGCTTGATATGTTCACTTACGTTCGACTTTGTGGTTTGATAAAGCTCCACCAGTTGCGCTTGTGTCAGCCAAACCGTTTCATCCTCCATGCGCACGTCAAGCTTCGTATCTCCGTTTTCGGTTTGATAAATAACGATTTCCCCTTTGGGAGTCAGGTTGTTCTCCATCACAGCACCTTCCTTACCGTGTCGGGGCTATATGTGGCGAAAAGCTGTTCAAAGTTCGTGGCGACGCTGTCGGTCGCCATGGAGCTGTCCCGCATGACGAAATAGGACGGTTGTTTCTTGGCGATTTCCTTGATGGTTTCTTCCGTGATGTTTTTGTCAAAGCAGGCGACGAGGAACCCGTCGGCGACGCTGAAAACCTTCTTGCCGGCGATCTCCGTTTCTTCGATTTTGGAAGAAAGCAACACCCCTAAATCCAGCATCACCTGGAACAGCAGATCCTCCGGCGTGCGGTCCTCCTTGATGTTGTCAGTTGCGGTTTCCAACAGCGACGCGTCAAAATCAGCGGGGTTGTAGTAAACGTCTTTCATGTTGGACGTGTCACATTTCAGAACACGGAAGCCGGTATCCAGTTCTTGTGCTGTGAGCGGATTTTCCTCTTTGATTTTCTTGCCCGCACGGCGGATGCGCTCCTTGCCGATCTCGCAGATATTTTTGTAGCCGGCTTTGTACGCCTCGCTCTTTTCGTCGCAGGGTTCCGGCAGCTGCACCATGATGAATTTGCGGTGTCCGCCATCCTCGGCGTTTAACTGCATCACGGCGTGAGCGGTCGTGGCAGAGCCGGAGAAGAAGTCGAGGATGATTGCGTCATTGGTATCTTTTATAATATCTAAAAGAGTTTTTATAGTTTTTGTGGGCTTCGGGTTTTGAAACCACCCTTTGCCAACAAGTTCAGCCAATTCTTTATTAGATTGCCTTGTGCTACCAAATTCAGAATAGCTCCAAAATGTAGTAGGAGGCATTCTGTCGCTCACTTCTGACAAAAAGGTCTTCTTTTGCGGAACCTTAACCCCATTTGGATCAAGCCATAATCTATCCTCACGCTCTAATTGCAAAAGTGTTTCCTTGGAAAACCTTGGATAAGTACCTTTGGGCGGCGCCCATTGTTGCCCGTTAGAAAAAATATATGTATATATTCCGCTTTCACTACCGCTTTTGGCATGAAGCGGAGTCAACAAATACGGTCCTCTTTCATCATTATCCGGATTTTTATAGTATCCGACTTGTTTCTCTGTTTTTTTTACGCCCTGTATAGTTAATCCCGATATGTTTTTAGCATACACAAGAATATATTCGTGATTATCTGAAAAATATTTTGCATCGTTTTTTACTGTATCTAAATTTTGCCAAGCTATTTCGCTCACGAAATTTTGAGCTCCAAACGCCTCGTCACAGCACTTTTTCAAATTTTCCTGCTCATTATCATCAATACTGATAAAAATAACCCCATCGTCACTGAGCAAATCCTTCGCCAATTTCAACCTCGGATAGATCATATTCAGCCAATCGGTGTGGAATCTGCCGTTGCTTTCCAGATTTTTCACAAGGCGGTTGCCTTCACTATCAAAGGCATTATTTGCCTCCATAAAATCTTCTTCACTCATTGAAAAGTCATCGTTATACACAAAGTCGTTCCCCGTGTTGTACGGCGGGTCGATGTAAATCATCTTGATTTTGCCGAGATAGGTTTCCTGCAAAAGTTTCAGCACTTCCAGATTATCCCCCTCGATATAGAGGTTTTCGGTGGTGTCGAAATCCACGCTTTCCTCCCGGGAGGGACGGAGCGTCTTGCTGATGGGCGCATTCGCGAGCAGGACGGACTTCCTCTTGTCCGGCCAAGTGAATTGATAGCGTTCTTCGCGCCCGTCAACGACCTTGCAGGAAATCTCCTGCATCAGCACATCTTTGTCGATCGCACGGACGACTTCGCCGGTTTCGTCAATCGTTTCCGTCACGGCGTTCGGGAACAGTTCCGCCAGTTTCTTGAAATTCTCGTCCGCCTTGTTCGCGGTCTGCATTTTCAGCTTGTCCATCGTCATTTTCCTCCGTTCAATTCGCGTTGCAGTTCCTTGATTTTCTGCACGATTTCAAACTTTTTCTTCGGCTGCACTTCCGCTCGCGCACGCTTTTTCAGCCGTTCGATTTCCTTTTGGAGCTTGCTTTTTTGCTCGTCAATACGAATCTGTTCGTCAACGGTGTTGCCCGCCGCAACAGTCAGCCCGCCGATCTGAACGATGACATTTTCCCATACCGCGTCAAGGTCAAGCCCCTTGATCTCCAGCGAAAGCGCTTCCGTCGGCCGCCAGTCGGTTTGCAGGCACTTCCCGTTTCGGAAGGTCATCAGCTTGCCCTCTCCCGCATACTCCGGCACCAATACCAGATTCTGCGGGATCAGCCGGGACAGGGTGAGAAGCGTTCGCTCGTCAAACGCCTTGCGCTTGAGCAGCACGGACACGACGAAAAAGGATTTCACCGTTTCCCCGTCTTTCAGGTTGATTTTGTCCGCCGTGACTTCGTTGACAATGAAAATACGGGAAATATCGGCGTCAATTCGGTCTTTGGCCGCCGTATTCATTTGGAACTTCGTATAAATCGCATTTTTGGGCAACGGTTTGTTGACTTCCGTCGATTTTGGCAGTCCGAGCATCGTTTTATTCCTCCTTTACGACCAGAAAACAGATCAGCTCAAAGTCGTCCAAGCCCTTGATGGCGGTATCCAGAAAATTGACTTGTCCGCCGCCTAAAAACAGGTCAATATCGCTTTCCTCCTTGACCTCTATGATGGAAGCGATCGCATCCCCGAGCAGTTTTGAATAGTTCCGCATATCCCGTCCGTCCTTCGTCTCTCGGTTGAACCGGCGGCAAAGCTCCTGGATGGGTTCTTTTTTGCCCTTGCACAGGTATCGCATCTTATCCAGCATCGCCTTCGGCGAGAGGTGGTCGCATATGACTTTGCCTTCGTCGGAGATGTACACCATATAGAACGGGTGCAGGCGGTTCTGGTTGTTGATGTTCACGCTGTCGGAACGGTTTTTCAGAACGTAGATGACCCCCGCAGGCATTTCCTCACTCGCCGGCACGACGGCGTGAAGCCCGAACGGCGTTTTGTCAAGGTCGTCGTGAACCTTCCTGTATTCCAGCAGGTCCAAACGAAACTCGTTCAACCCCAAGTCCATGATGGATATGCCGCTTGTCATATCCTCGATGTCCACCACTTCGTCCTGTAACCGTTTGAGCTGCGCTTTGCGGTATTCGAGTTCGGTCTTTTCTTCGTCGCTGAGGATGTTGTCGTCGCCCGTCGCCGTCAGGTCAACGATTTTCATACGGGTCTCGACCTTCGCTTTCAGGTTGATATAATCGTCCAGCGACACGTCCGGCCAGAAGTTTACGAGTTGAATGTATTCGTTGCTGCTTCCGATCCGGTCGATCCGCCCGAACCGTTGGATAATGCGGACGGGATTCCAGTGGATGTCGTAATTGATAAGGTAGTCGCAATCCTGCAGGTTCTGCCCTTCCGAAATACAGTCCGTGGCGATCAGGACGTCGATTTCCGTGTCGTCGTTTGGCATAAGGAGCTGCTTATCCTTGGAAATCGGGGAAAAGCAGGAGAGCACCGTATTCAGGTCCGCCCGGAGCTTCGGAACCGTCGTGCGACCCTCTACCGAGCCGGTGATCATTGCCGTGTTCAGACCGTACCGGGAACGGACGTATTCGCTCACGTTGTCATACAGGTACTTCGCCGTGTCCGCGAAGGCGGTGAAGATCATGATTTTTCGGTTGCCGGCATTGATCGGGTGTGCAAATTTATCCCGGATCACCCGGAAAAGCTCCTGCAGTTTGGCGTCGTGTTCCGGCGTAATATCCGCAATCATCAGGGCGAGCAGTTCGAGCACCTCGGCGTCTCTCGCGAGGCTGTCGCGCCACGACTTGTAGTCCATGTCGGCAAGCTCGATTTTGACCTTTTTCCCGAAGGAAAACAGGTCGTCGCTGTTTTGGTCCTCGTCGTCGAACTCGTCGACGTCGGAAATGTCCGTCAGGTCAAGGCTGACCGACTGCGAACGGTCGTAGTTGTCGATCGTTCGGATGGTGCTGCTGATCAGATCCTTGATGCGGTTGAGCGTGAGGTTGAAGGAGTATACCGAGCTTTCCATGCGCTTCATCAGGTTGATTGCCGTCAGGCGGCGAATGCCTTGCTCACGGTTTGCCTGCGTAAAGCCGACGTTGACCCTGTTGTCCTTGAAAATCTCGGCGTATTTGTCCATCCGGCTGGGCAATATGTAGTGCGAAGGCGTATAGATCGTGAGCGTCAAAAGCATCAGCTGCTCGAAAATTTCACTGTAGTTGATGGCAGACTTCAAGTCCGTAAGCTGCGGACGCAGAGAAATCGGTTTCAACCTTGTGGGGAATGTGCCGATGTCGGTCGTGTCGTAGTATTTTTGGATGTGCTTGCGGGAGCGGGCAATCGTCACGCTGTCAAGCACCTCAAAGAAGTCGAAATCCAGCATCCGAAGCAGGTTTTCGGTGGTCCTTTCTTCCGGTTTCCATTTGCTCCAGGCGGTGAAGGCTCGCTGTGCGTTCCGAAAGATCTCGTCAATGGTTCGGGAGGTGTTCAGCTTTTCGTCGATCAGTTCCGTGTTGCCCTCATAGGCGAGCGCAAGCTGATTCTTCAAATCGAGGAATTTGTTGTTGACCGGCGTAGCGGACAGCATAAGCACCTTTGTCTTTACGCCGGCACGGATCACTTTTTTCAGGAGTCGGACATATCTGTTTTCCTTTTCGTCCTCGTCGGGGTTCTCGACGATCTTGCCGCCGTTGCGGAAATTGTGGGATTCGTCTATCACGACAAGGTCGTAGTTGCCCCAGTTCAGTCTGCTCAAGTCGAGACCGTTTGACGTCCCCTGCGTGCGGCTCAGGTCCGTATGGTACAGCACGTCGTAGCGAAGTCTGTCCGCCGCGATAGGGTTATTCACATAGTTGTCTTTGTAGGTGTTCCAGTTGTTTGTCAGTTTCTTCGGGCAGAGGACAAGTACGGATTTGTTTCTGTTCTCGTAGTATTTGATCACGGCGAGCGCCGTGAATGTCTTGCCGAGACCGACGCTGTCGGCGAGGATACAGCCGTTATACTTTTCCAGCTTGTTGATGATAGCGAGAGCGGCATCCCTTTGGAAGTTATACAGCATATTCCAGATCTTGCTGTCCTTGAAACCGGTCGCTTCATTCGGCAGTACGTCCTCGGAAATATCTTCCAGGAACTCGTTAAAGATATTGTAAAGGGTGACAAAGTAAATGAAGTCGGGAGAGTTTTCGTTGTACGCGGCCGTGATGCTGTCGATGACTTCCTCGGTAACTTCCTGAAGTTTATGCCGGTCGTTCCACAGGCTTTCAAAAATATCTATGTATGCTTGTGCGAACGGCATATCGGTTTTTTGTATCATACTGTAGGCGTTGTTTCCTCTTTCGCAGCCCAAATCTACGGTTGTGAACCCGTTGATGGGCATATAGTTCTTGTCGTCAAGATTGAGAAAGCCCATCATATTTTCGTTTGTGACGTTTGATTTGAAGGTGACCTTTTTCCGAATCCAATCGGCACACTCCTTCGCTATGGCTTTTTGTGTAAGCTCATTTCTCAGTTTGACCTCAAATTCCGTGCCGTACAGACTGCGCTCCCGGTTGAGACGGGGAATGTAGAATTCACGCTTTTCCTTTTCGGTTTTTTCCGTAACAAACGTAGGGGATGTAAAGATAAACCGAAGCTCGTCTATGCCTTGTAATTCTTCCTTCAACGCCTGAAAGGCGTAGATAGAGAAGCAAGCTGCCGCAATGGATAGCTTACTGCCTTTCTTTATTTCGATCGCTAAATCCTCTCGAAGCGTTTTGGATATATTGTTTATCAGCTCCATACCTACACCTACAGTTTTCCTTTCGTGATGCGAAACGTCCGCTCTGACAGGCAAATTTATTCCGTATCTTCCGGCAAAACTTCCATAATGTCATCAACCGTACAAGCAAGGCTTCGGCAGATCTTGGCGAGGGTGTCGGTGGTAACCGCTTCGTTTCTGCTCAGCTTATTGATCGCGTAGGCGGTCAAATTAGCCTTCTGCTGTAAGTCTTTCTTTTTCATATCTCGATCCAAAAGTAAGTGCCATAATTTCTTATAGGATACCGCCATATTTTTCGTCCTTTCCTTCAGCAGGAGCGTACTTACAATACTTTATGTGACAGTATAGCACAAATTTATCCAATTTTCAAGACTTTCTCTGCTGTATCAAAATTTTTCTTGATTATACGCGATCGTTCTACGGTCGAGCGGTCGGCGAACCGGGGAAATGCGAAAACCGCTCTGCCCGGGGACCGGGAGGGCGGTTTGCAGGTGTTTTGTGGTTTTTTTCTTATGCACACTATACAGGCACCGCGTGGAGTTCCTTACGCACATTGCACAGGCACCGCGTGGGACCCTTACGCACATTACACAGGCGACGCGGGGACGTTACGCCTTGAAGTTCTTATACGCGTTGTGCAGGTAGTAGTAGGGGAGCGCCAGGAAGGCGACGTTGAGCAGGATCAACGGGACGTCATTCGCCACATGGAAGAAGTAGAAGAGCTGCGGGATAAAGAGCGCGATGCCGAAAATGACCGTCAGGACGGACTTTTTCCCGGCGAGCAGCAGTCCGACGATCCCGGCAAGGATATGGAGACCGTACCCGGCATAGGTGAGGATCAAGAGCAGCAATGCATTTTCGGGGTCGCCCGGGATCTCCTCGGCGGCGCCCACCAGCAGAGAGGTGGCGATCGTTACGCCGACGCCGTAAAGGAGCTGGATGGCGCTGGCGATGCGCAAATGCTTGGTTCCGCTTCTCATAACACGCACTTCCTTTTCTTAAATTGTAGAGTGATTCGGAAAATTGGCGGCCACCCCGAGAGACAGCCGCCAACACCTGGCGCAGAGGGAGGGATTCGAACCCTCGTGTGCTTTCGCACAAACTGATTTCGAGTCAGCCCCGTTATGACCGCTTCGATACCTCTGCATCACTTTGATAGTATAACACAAATTTTCCCCTTTTGCAAGGGGGTAACGCAAATTTCCGATGGTTTTTGCAAAAAAATTAGATGCAAGGGGGCGTTGAGGGAGGCTCGACGACGGAATGATTGCTTTTTTGCGTTTCGTGTGGTAGGATAGGAGCGTGGGCCCGCAAAGATCATTTGGAAAGAAGGAAAACAGGATGCTTTTGAAAATCGGAGAAACCGTCCGGCGGCTGCGCACGGAGCGTGGGATCACGCAGGAGCAGCTTGCCGTTTTTCTCGGCGTGACGCCGCAGGCGGTCTCGCGCTGGGAACTGGCGATCGGCTACCCCGACGTCGAGCTGCTTCCTACGATCGCCGAGTACTTCGGCGTGACGACCGACGAGCTGTTCGGGCGCGAGCAGGCGGACAGGGAGGCGCTTCGGCGGGAAATTTACGTCGCCATGCGGTCGAATGCGAACGTCGGCGAGGACAACGAGGAAACCGTCCGCACCGCACGGGAGTACGTCGCCGCATTCCCGACCGACGAAAAGATCCAAAAGAACCTTGCCGACAGCATCTGCCGGGCGTATATGTGGGAAGAAACGCCGGACCTGAACCGCCTTGCGGAGGCGGAAAAACGCTACCTGACGCTCGCGGAGACGACGCGGGACGTCGATTTCCGAAACGAGGTGCTGTGCTGCCTCGGCTCGCTCTACGCGGTCGGGTACAAGGAGCCGGGAAAACTGGAAGAGGTCCTTCGGCAACTGCCGGCGATGCGGTTCTGCCGCGAAGCGTCGGCTTCCCGCCTCGCGAAAACCTACGGCGGGGACGTGCGGACGGCGCAGGCGTACCTGGAAACCCTGACGGACGCGCTCGGCGAGGCGTTGGTCGGGTACGTCGTGGATTGGCTCCCGAACGGGGCGGAGCGGTGGGACGAAAAGGTCGGGCTGCTCGAACGGGCGGAGGCGCTCTACCGATGGGTTTTCGGCGACGAATTGCTGGTTTACGGCGTTCGGGTCGGGTATATTCGGCGTGTCATCGCGACCTACCGGCTCGCGCAGGGGCGGTATGACGAGGCGCTGACGGCGCTGGAGCGGATGTGCGAAGCCGTCGAGGCGTATGAACGGGTCGGGGCGGGGGACAGATTCCGCTCGCCGTTCGCGGACGGATTGCAGCCGGAAGTTCCCGTCGCCGCCGCACACAACGAAGCGTGGTGGACGTTGGAAAAACTGCAGCAGGCGCGGTACGACCCGGTGCGGGAAACGGAGCGGTTCCGGGCGGTCGTCGACCGTTTGAACGCCGTCGCGAAGTGAAAAGGGGTCCCCCGTCCGAAAAGGGCGGGGGACGGTTTTGCTTTTTACGGTTCGTCGGGGGGAACGGGCGAGGGGTTCTCCGTTTTCCGCTTTTTCCGCAGATAGAGCGCCGTCAGCAGGACCGCGACGAGCAGGGACAGGAACGCGAGGGGATACGAATAAATCAACGACACAAGAGCGGTCAGATTTTTCACGCCTTCCACGCCGCCTGCCTCCCGTATGTACAATTCCCGGCCTTTTTCGCTGACAAACGACAGCAGGAACTGCGTCATACGACCGGAAAGCGCGAATCCGACGACGGCGGCGCAGAGCGGCGGGGTGTAAAGATGCACCCGCTTTCGGAAAAGCGTGACCGTCGCGGGGAGCGCGAGCAGGCACAGAAGGAGCAGCGCAAACGGGTACAGGAGCGAATCCATAGAATACCTGAACGGCGGGATATAGACAAGCATCGCGAATACCGTCGGCAGCGTCAGGGCGGCGAGCACGCCGAATGCGTTATAGGCGATACGCAGGGGCTTTTTTTCCATACGTCGCACCTTCCTTTCGGGCGGTCACCAAATTTCGGTCGGGATGCCGTTCCACATCGGGGAGGTGAACCCGTCCGCTCCCTCGTGGTAGTGGATGACGTAGGCGGTTTCCCGGTGATCCTTCGCGGAAGGGACGGAATCCAGTAGGAAAAAGTCGGTTTCCGGCGCGTCCCCCTCGAAATAGAGGTCCGTCGGGGTGCTGTCCTCGTCGACTTGCAGCGTCAGTTTCGTCACCGACGCCGGGATCACGATCTCCCGCAGCGACGAGGAATACAGATCGCACAGGTCGACTTCTTCCAGTCCGTCGTTCAGCGTCAGGCTTTCCAGGGATTCGCACTGACCGAAAACGTTCATTTTGAAGCTTTTCATGCTGCTCGGCAGGGTCACTTCCCGCAGGGGCGCCCCGCAAAACGTCATCGTCCCGAGGTCGTCCACGCCTTCCGCGATCGTGAGGCTTTCCAGCCCGCTGAGCGAGAAAACTTCCTCTGCGGTGACCGAGCAGGGAAGCGTGATTTGCTTGAGGGACTTGCAATTCTTGAACGCATAGGGACGGATGTCGGTCAGCGACGACGGAAGGACGACGTCGGAAAGCATTTCGCAGTTTTCAAAAGCGTTCCAGCCGATTTCGGTGAGCGCGTCCGGCAGATTGACCTCCCGGAGGTTTTTGCAGTCCTTGAACGCATTATTACCGATTCGCCGAATGGTGTCCGGCAGTTCGACGCGTTCCAGAACGTCTTTGACCGCGTAAAATGCGGAATCGAAAAGTTCCGTGACGGTTTTTCCGTCGAAGGACGCGGGAACGACAATGGACGAAGGGAGGACGATCTCGTCCGCCGCGTCGCCCTTGGGAATGAATGCGTAAGCGAGGGTCCCGTCGTCAAGCGGCATATAGACGCTGCCGTCCTCGACGACGTAGTTCCCGATCCCGTTGACGCTGAAGTCCAACGAGGTTTCTTCGGAGGTCGTGTCGGACGCTTCTTCGGCGGTTCCGCAGGCGCAGAGGACAAGGAGCGACAATGCGAAAAGAAAACAGGCGGCTTTTTTCATGGCAAAACGGTTCCTTTCTCCTGTAAAGATTTGTCAGGGACGGTCGGGCGTTCACCAAATTTCGGTCGGGATGCCGTTCCACATCGGGGAGGTGAACCCGTCCGCTCCCTCGTGGTAGTAGAAGGTGCCGGAGAACGTCACGGGGATACCGGCTTTATCGGTGTCTTGGTCATAATATGAGTCGGTTTGCGGGGCGGGGGCGTCCCCTTCAAATCTGACCGCCGTCAGGGCGTCGCATCCGTCAAACGCATGGAGCGACAGGTTCCGCAGGGAAGCGGGGAAAGTGACTTCCGTCAGCGCCGTACAGTACGCGAACGCACGACCGTCGACGACCTCCAGCGCGTTTCCGAACGTGACCGAACAAAGCTGCTTGCACCCGTAAAAGGCGTGGATGTCGATCACCTTGACGCTTTCCGGCAGGGAAACCGTTTGGAAACACGTTTCGTTAAATGCGGATCCGGAAATTTTTTCCAATCCTTCCGGGAGGTCCACGCGTTCCAGACCGCTGCATGAAAAGGCGGAGGTACCGATTTCCTTCACGGTCGGCGGAAGCTGGATCTCCTTGAGAGATTTGCAACCGAAAAAGCAGATGTTTGGAATGATCTCCACGTCCTCCGGCAATTGCACGTCCCGCAGCGACGCGCAATCGGCGAACAGGTCGGTCCCGAATTCCGGCAGACTTTTGGGCATACGAGCCGATTCCAGCGCCGTGCAGGAATCGAACGCTGCCCCGCCGAGTTCCTCAAGTGAATCCGGCAGGACGATCGAACGGAGCGATGTGCATTTGCGGAACGCCGCTTTATCGATTTGTTTCAGCCCGGAAGGCAGGTCGATCGCCGCAAGTGCGGAGCATTCATAAAATGCCCGCTCCCGAATCGCGGTAACGGTTTCCGGCAGGGAAACGAATTCGACCTGCGTATAGGCGAACGCGTTCTTGCCGATCTCCGTCACGGGCTTGCCGTCGATGGTTTCGGGAACGACGACGTCCGTGGATTCGCCGATGTATTTGGTGACGACGATACCGTCGCCGTCGTCGGTTTCCTCATACAGGAAGTCGGAAACGGGTTTGCGGTGGGAACCGACGAAACGTCGGAGGCTGCGTCGGAGGTTTCCCCGGACGTCCCGTCGGACGCTTCCTCGGCATTTCCGCAGGCGCAGAGGACAAGGAGCGACAATGCAAAAAGAAAACTGGCGGCTTTTTTCATGGCAAAACGGTTCCTTTCTTCTGTCGAATTTTGCAACTTCAGGATACCACGCGGGCGGGGCATTGTCAAGCATTCTTCAGGAAAATTTTTGCGTTTCCCGCCGTGCCGGGGGTCAAAGAAGCGCCGTGACGACCGCTTCGCCGTCGTTGACGAACACTTCGACGAGGTACGCGTCCCGCAGGATCTGCAGACGGCGCACGTCGCCGCGGTACACGACCGGTTCGCGCCCCGTGCGCTCGATACGGAAGCCGTCCGGCGTGCGGCATACGCAGGGGTCGCTTTCGGTCAGCAGGCTGCGCACCTCCCGCGCCGGCGGGGCGACGATCCGACCGTCCCGCACGCACAGTTCGCGCGGCAGGGAAAGACAGCCGACGTCGTGGCTCGCGTACCCCTGATACTTCCAGCCGGGGATCCAGGCGAGCAGGAGGCACCGCCCTGCGGGGTCGCAAAAAGCCTGCCCGGCGTACCGGTCCGGTCCGAGGTCCGCGCAGCCGGTCAGCTCGGCGCGGAAGCGCCGCCCGTCGAAGGTCCCGACCATGACCGAAAAGAAATGCTCGTCCGCTTTTTTGCAGACGGAAACGGTCAGCAGGTACTTCCCGTCGCCGAACGGCAGGACGGACGGGCATTCGGCGCACTTGGCGTCCTCCCATTCGAACGCCACGCCCCGGTAGGTCCAGCGGAACAGGTCGTCGCTTTCGTAGACCAGCAATCGAGCGGTGTGGGTCGGCGGGTTGCCGGAGGCGACGAACAGGTAGAACTTCCCGTCCTTTTCCAGCACCGCCGGGTCGCGGAAATCCCAGCTCCCGTCGAGTGGATAGGTCGGTATGACCGGGTTGCCGGCATATTTCTCGAAATGTATGCCGTCCGTTGAGGTCGCGACGCTGATCGTCTCCACCCATTCCTCCACCCCCTCCTTTGCGTACACGGAGGCGTAGAACAGGTAGAGCGTGCCGTCCCGGACGATGGCGGTGCCGGACCAACAGCCCTTCCCCTCGTACCATTGATCCGGCGTGAGCGCGACGGGCAGCTCCTCCCAGTGCAGGAGATCCTTGGTGCGGGCGTGCCCCCAGTGCATCATTTCCCCCTGCCACGGGCGTTCGCTGTGCGGCGTGTGCTGGTAGAACGCGTGGTAGTACCCCTGGAAGTACACCAGTCCGTTCGGGTCGTTTATCCAGCCTTGTTTCGGTTTGTAGTGGTAACGCGGTCTTTCGTCGTAGTTCATCGGGAACCCTCCTTACGGTCGGTCGGAAAAGTCGTTTTCGTGTTCGCGGAAGAAGTCCCGCGTCAGGCGGACGGACTCCAGCTCCGTCCAGCGGCAGGTGCGGACGGGGGAGGCGTCGAGGTCGTAAATTTTCGCCCCCTTCAGGGCGAGCAGGAACGGCGAATGCGTCGCGACGACGAGTTGACAGTCGTAGAACCGCACCGCCTCCTGCAGGAATTGCGCCAGACGCATCTGCCAGGACGCGGAAAGGCTGTTCTCCGGCTCGTCGAGCAGGTAGAGCGCCCCTTCGCGGATGCGGGTCGTGAAGAACGCGAAGGCGGTCTCGCCGTTGGAGCGGTAGGGGAGGTCGGTCTGCATCCGCGAACCGACGTAGGCGGATTTCGTGTTCCGCTTCGCTTCGATGTGCCGCTTGAGTTCCTCGTAGTCCTCGATGGAACGCAGGGTGAAGGACTCTTTTCGGGTATTTTGGTACTCCTCGAACAGGTCCGCCCGACGGCGTTCCTGCCCCTCGTTGACGGCACGCAGGTCGAGCAGGAAGTCGAACGTGTCGTCGCTCGTCAGGATGCGGCTGCCCGCCGGGACGCCGCGCCCGGTCAGCGTTTCGCACCCGCACAGGG
>CANQVQ010000014.1 GCA_947627335.1 uncultured Clostridia bacterium
GGCTCCGCCTGATGATGTTGGCTTCGCCAATGATGCGTCCCCTTCGGGGACAATGCGGGGCAAACAGCACATCATTGCGACCGCAGGGAGCAACATCATTCCGCCGACAGGCGGTACATCATTTCGCCGATAGGCGATACATCATCTGCGTTTGCAAGAGTTCGCTCTCATACGCCAAGGGCGTCCATTTTGGTACACTCTTCACTTTTCACTTACTCTCTGCGTCGCGGAAAGCCCGTGTGACTTGCCGCGACGCATTTTTGCAGATTGCGGCGGACGCTTTTCGGGCTTCTCCGACAAAATCGGTAAATTTTGCAACAACATCGAAATTTCTTGCAAAAAAAGAGGACAGAATTGTAAAAAACCCTTGACTTTTTTGTTTTACTGTGATAAACTGTATTAGAAATTCCAATCTGGGAGGATTCGGCATGAAAAATCACAAACTCGCAGTCCGCTTGTCAGTGATCCTTGTCGCGATCGCCCTGTTGGCAACGTTCCTGCCGGCGGCTCTGCTCGCACCGTCAACGGTCAGCGCGCAAGTCGCAAACGGCGGGGGCGCATCCGACAGGTATGAGGCGCTCGCAAAGGATCTGTTTGCTTCAAAGCTCAAGAAGCTTGCGGACGTATCGGCGGACCCGGACGAGGTCATTCGCGTTCTGGTCGAATTCGAGGACGAAGCGGTCGCTGCATCGCTTGACGACCTCGAATACACGCAGGACGCGCAGGAAGCGGAAGAAACCGCGCTGGACAAGCAGGCGGCTCTCATTGCTAAGATCGAGAAGCTGACCGGCAACAAGGCGATCAACCGCACCGCGTACCTCTTCAACGGCATCTCGATCGAGATGAAGCGTTCGCAGATGGACGAAGTCGCCGCAATGGACGGCGTCAAGTCCATCAGCCAGGTCACCAAGCTCCAGCAGGATATGACCACCGCGATCGACATGACCACGGCGAAGCAGCTGTGGGATGAACAGAACGGCGGTTACACCGGCGAAGGCATCGTCGTCGCCGTTATCGACAGCGGCGTCAACTGGAACCATCAGGATATGGTTCTGGACGAAGGCGTCGAGGTGAAGTTCACCCCGGAAGAGATGCAGGAGAAGATCGATGCGCTCGGCTACGGCAGATACTTCACACCGAAGGTTCCGTTCGGCTATTCCTACGGCGGCGGTTCCTCCGAGGACATCAACAACAACTCCGTCGAACACGGTCTGCACGTCTCGGGGATCGTCGCGGCGAACGGCAGAACGCTCAAGGGCGTCGCGCCGAACGCGCAGATCTTCGGTATGCAGGTGTTCACGGACACCGGCAGCGCCTACAACGACGACATCATCAAGGCCGTCGAGGACTCGGTCAAGCTGGGCGCTGACATCATCAACATGAGCCTTGGCGGCGGCGCCGGCTTCTATGATGACATGGATTACCTGCAGGCAGCGCTTGCTTACGCCGAGGCAAACGGCGTGATCTGCTGCGCTGCGGGCGGCAACGACGGCAACGGCGCTTCCGACACCGGCTCGGGCACCAACGACTGGGGCGTCGTGGACAACAGCGCAGTCTCCGGTCCGTCGACCCAGCCGGGCGCGATCAGCGTCGCGTCCATCGATAACGCGTACATCGTCTCCCCCGCACTGACCATCACCGCGGACGGCGAGGAAGTCGCGAAGGATTACCCCGCCTACGACGCGTCGCAGGGACGGCAGACCAAGTGGTCTACGCTCGGCGAACTGACGCTGGTGGACGGCGGCTTCGGCGGCACGGACGAATTCAACGGCGTCCCGTCCGACGGAAAGTGGGTCGCGCTGGTGCAGCGCGGCAACAACCTCACCTTCGAGGAGAAGACCACCAACGCGAGAAACAAGGGCGCTTCCGCGGTCATCATTTATAATAATGAAGCGACCGACGAAGTGCTGTCGATCAGCGTCGGCGACGGCAACCTGGACTTCCCGGCGATCTGCGTCAGCGGCAACCTGGGCAACAAGCTCAAGGAGAAAGCCGGCGCGAAGCTGACCTTTACCGACTTTGTCAACACCTCCGTCGCTTCGGGCGCTCCCATGTCCTACTTCAGCTCCTGGGGTCCCGCTCCGACGCTGGACATCAAGCCGGAGATCACCGCGCCCGGCGGCTCGATCTACTCCATCGGCAAAGGCGACCACGGCTACACGACCATGAGCGGTACGTCCATGGCGACGCCGTACATCTCCGGTTCTGCGGCGATCGTGCTGCAGGCGGTCAAGGACGCCGTCGCGAAAGGCGAACTGGTTCTGCCGAAAGATATGATGCTGAACCAGTACGTCAAGCTCACCATGATGAACACCGCCAAGCAGGTGGTCACGTCCTCTAAGGTCATCTACCCGGTGCGCCAGCAGGGCGCGGGCCTTGTCAACCAGCTTGACGCCGCCCTGAACCGCGTGATCGCGACCTACAAGGCGGACGGTCTGGCGGCGGTCGCGCTGCGTGAAGTCCAAGCGCCGGCGACCAGCTTCACCCAGTCCAAGACCAACTTCACCATCACCCTGACCAACTATGGCAAGTCGGAAGCCACCTACAAGCTGCCGACGAGCGAGACGGTCTACATCGACACGACCGATTCGGCGGGCAATTACAAGGATATGGTGCTGCCCGGCGCGTCCGTCACCTTCGATAAGAATCAAGTGACCGTCCCCGCCGGGGAAAGCGTCGACGTGGTCTGCACGCTGATCCTTTCCGGCAAGGAGGCGGAAGGACATTACGTCGAGGGCTTCATCTCCTTCGAGGGTCCGAACAACCTGTCGCTGCCGTTCATGGGTTACTGCGGCGACTGGGAGACTGCCAACCGCATCGTTGACAACTCTCCGCTCGAGGAAGATAACGTCCTGTACAACCATTATATCCAAACCTTTGACCCGAACAGCTCCTACTTCCAGCCGATGCCCTTCGCGACCTGGCTGGTCAGCAACGACGTCAACGGCGGCTCGTTCATGGGTCTGTTCGAGGACAGCGATTTCTACGAACCGTCCGCCGAGAAGCTGGTCTTCTCCCCGAACAACGACGGCTACATGGATAACGTGGTGCCGCTTGCGGGTATGCTCCGCAGCGCGGGCACGGTTTCCGTGGACGTGCTGGACGCGGACCTGCAGCAGGTTCGCCGCCTGAGCAGCCAGCAGAACGTGCCGAAGCTCCTGGGCAGCAGACTGTACCAAGGCACCGCGCAGACCTACACGCTGCTTTCCCCGGACGTGACCGGCGACGGCACATGGGACGGCACCATCTTCAATCCTGCGACCGGCGAATACGAAATGGCGCCGGAAGGGCAGTACTACATCTCCATCAAGGCGAGCCTGCCGGGCAGCACGGAAGTGGAAGAGACGCTGCTTCCTGTCACGCTGGACCTCACGGCGCCGACGGTTGAGATCCTCGAGATCGGCGTGGAGGACGTTCCCACCGATGATCAGGGGCACACCGAAGAGAGACCCTACTTCGACGTGATCGTCAGCGACAACTCGCCGATGGACGACGAATACATCACCTGCTACATCAACGGGAGCCGTCTCCAGGTCTCGCAGAAGAGCGAAAACTTCGACGGCTGGACCTATGACGAGGAGACCGGCGTGTATCACGTCCGTTCGTCCTTCCTCAGCTCGTTCCTCAACCCCAATTCCCTCAACGAGATCGTGGTCGTCGCGACCGACTACGGCATGAACGCCGGTTCGGATACCATGTACTCCATGATCGACGTGGAAGCGCCGTTGACCTTCTCGAACATCGACATCGCGGCGAACCCCGTTCCGCTGACCACCCTGACCTACGACACGGTGCAGAACGCGGACGGCACGACTTCCTACGAGAACATGACCGCGCAGATCCGCGGCGTGGCGCGTGAAGACGTGACGCGTCTGGTGATCAACGACACCGAAGCTACCTTTGAAGACAGACAGAACGCCTTCGTGGTCAACGTCCCGGTCGAAATGTACTACCATCCGCTCACCTATACCGCGTACAACGCCGACGGCGGAGTCGTGGATAGCGTGGAGACCCAGTATATCGTCGACCTCGTGTCCCCCGAAGCGCAAGGCTGGGTCACGGACGCCGGCTTCAGCGGCGAATGGGATATGGAGCACATCCTCTGCTCGCACGGCGCAAGCATGGGCGGCTGGACCTTCGCGACCGACTATGAGGAGGAAGACGAGGTCCCGGTGCGGTTCCATGTGGCGGATACCACGCTGCGCGACGTGACGGTCGAGTGGTTCACCGGCAATATGCCCTACGCGGATTGGCAGCAGATGTTCGACTACTACTACCACGGTGTCGGCAGCGCCCAGAGCCTGAACGGCTACGACTTCAACATGGGCGGCTGGCCGATGCACATCCCCGGCTCGCTGACCGAAGCAAAACTGGAGCAGGCGTTCTATTCCGCCGAAGATCTGGAAGCGACAGACGGCAATATCGACCTGACCATCCCGTTCTTCACGGAGAAGTACACGGATTGGTATATCTACGGAATCGATTGGAATTACGAGCAGCAGCTCCAGCAGTGGATGCGTGTCATCGCGACCGACGACTTCGGCAACCGCACCTCCATCCTGCTCTTCCTGGAAGGCGGCGATATGGCGTTGCAGACCGTCGATGAATACGGCAACCACGACGTCCGCGAGGACACCGCGTCCGACATCGACATGAGCAAGGCGAACTTCACCAGCATCGACCCGATCTGGGACGGCGAAGGCGCGTATCCGGAATACGCGGTCGTTCCGAACGACAAAGTTTCCGAGGACGGCGTCGTGCAGTTCGTCGGCACCCTTCCCGAGGAAGCGTTTGAAGTGCACTTCGACGGCAAGGAGGTCAAGATCGTGGAGGCCGAGGACGGCACCCGCACCGCGACCTTCAGCAAGAGGCTCAAGCCCGGTGCGAACGTGCTCTACTACACGGTTTCCGGCTACATCACGGAAAACGTCATCATGGATATGTCCTGGCGCACGATGGTGTACTGGATCCCGGACGGCACCGCGACCATGCTGACGCTCAATGACAACCGAATCGCCGACGGCGCCGTGATCTACACCACGGCGGACGACTTCGCGATCTCCGGCACGGTGGATTCCAACGTGTCCTATGTGACGCTGAAGATCAACGGCGACGAGATCGTCAGCCACACCACCGGCGGCTACAACGTGACCGGCGAGATGCGCCGCACCGTGTTCAATTACCCGGTCACCCTGCTCGAGGGTGAGACGCACCTGAGCTTGGAGCTGTACGATGCGCTCGGTGAGGTCAGCGTCATGAACTTCACCGTGATCAAGGATCAGACCGCGCCGAACGCCCCGACCGTAACGGTTGGCGACGACGGCAGTGTCACGGCGACCGCCGATGAAGAAGGCGTGACGCTGTACTACAGCGTTGACGGCGAAACCTGGGTGGAATACACCGAGGCGTTCGTCCCGGCGCAGAGCGGCAAGGTCTACGTCAAAGCGATCGACCAGGCGGGCAACGAAAGCGACGTCGTGTCGGTTGACGTGACGCTGCCCGAACCGCCGGATACGTCGTCTGACGATTCTTCGTCCGATACTTCGTCTGACGAAACTTCGTCGGATACGTCGTCCGACACCTCGACGGACGATACGTCGTCTGACACCTCGTCGGATACCTCGTCCGACACTTCGTCCGACGATACGTCGTCTGACACCTCGTCTGATGATACTTCGTCCGACACTTCGTCCGAAACCTCGTCCGGCACTTCGGCGCCGAGCGAAGGGTCCAGCGAAGCGTCCGGATCGACCTCGCCGGAAACCGGCGACAGCGGCGTCGTCGCGTACCTCTTCGTGATGGTGCTTGCGGCTACGGTGCTTGCGGGCGTCGTGTTTGGCAAGAGACGCACGGCGAGATAACGTCGTAACCAGCTAACGCAAAGATAACGCACCCCCGCACTTCCGCCCTTGGGCGGCGGTGCGGGGGATTTTTTTGCGCCGGGAAGGAGGCAGATCGCCTGCGTCCGGAGGGGACGGGTTGCCTGCGTCGAGAGGGGACGGGTCGCCTGCGTCTGGAGGGGACGGGTTGCCTGCGTCGGGGAGGGACGGATCACTTTTTCAGGCGGGTGTACGCCTTTTCGGACGGTCGTGCGCCTTTCTGACCGGCGGCACGTCCTTTCCGAGCGGCAGTGCGCCGTTTGTGCGGCGGTACGGGGGATTTTTTGCGTCTG
Organism: uncultured Clostridia bacterium; assembly: GCA_947627335.1. GTDB lineage: Bacteria > Bacillota > Clostridia > Oscillospirales > CAG-382 > Coliplasma. The sequence goes on from CANQVQ010000014.1 coordinate 6,173, forward strand.
GAGGAGACGAATTGCTGTTTTTCGGACGGTTGTGCGTCTTTTTCGGGCGATAGTACGCCCTTTCGTGCGGCGGTATGCCTTTCTCGATCGGCGGAGCGCCCTTGTGCGCATAAAAAATCCCCGGGAAGGGAGGGGTCCTTCCCGGGGGGGAAAACGATTACACGATCAGAACGCGATTCTCGGTCGATCAGAGCGCAGTTCTTCAGAACTCAATTCTTTTTCTTCTTGACGACCACGATCACGGCGACCGCCGCGATGACGACAACGACCGCGATCACGATACCGACGATCAGCCCCGTGTTGGAGTCGCCGTCCTCCGATGCAGCGGACGACGCGGCGGACGGAGCATCCGACGAATCCGACGCGGCAGGCGCGGACGAATCCGCCGTGGACGAGGTCGCCGACGACGTTTCCGAAGCGGCAGACGAGGTCACCTCGGACGACGCTGCGGAGGAAGCCTCGGACGAGACTTCCGACGAAACCTCGGACGAAGCCGCGGATTCATCCGCGGAGGACTCCGCTGACGAAGCGACGGAATCGGTCGCGGTGCTTTCGGCGGAACTGCTGTCTGCGGCGGAACCCGAGCCGTCGCTCGCCGTTCCCTCGTCCGCGCCGAAGTAGATGGTCACGGTCTTGTTTTCGATGACGGCGGAATACTTTTTGCCCGAGACCTTCATGGTCGCGTTGTACAGGGTCGCACCGCCGAGGTCGTTGTAAAAGTCGTTCAAAGCCGCATTCGCGGGCGACTCCTGGTTGTAGTAGTACAGGATCGCAAATCCGCCGGCGGGGACGGGAACGTCGTGCTGCGGGAACTCGGCGGCTCTCTCGTCGTCTTCCGCGAACAGGTTGTTCCCGATCTCGACGCAGATCCCGTTGCTGTCGAACACGAGGATGTAGAGGTAGCGGAGCCGGTAATCGCCGGACGAGAGCTTGACTTCCGCGCCGCTCGGGTTGTTGACGAGAATAACGGCGCCGTCTGTGTACCACGGGTGGGCGTCGCCGTCGGCTTCGGGCGCTTTTTCATCGACGGCGAGCAGGTCGAACGTTTCGTACCGCACGTCGGCGGGCGCCGCGGCGGTCCGCATCGGCGTAAGGAAGGCGACGCAGAGCAGCACGGCAGTCAGCGCCGTCGCGAGGAGCAATGCGAGAATTTTTTTCATACAGTTCCCTCCTGAAATTTTTTAGAGCCCCCTCTTTTTCCATCATACCACGGGAAACCCGAAATGTCAAGAGAAAAGCAAAAAGGCGGGAAGCTTTCCCGCCTTTTTTGTGAACAACGACGGATTACTTGCGGACCTTGACCGCAATCGCCACACCGGAGATCGCCACGACCGCAAGCACCGCAAAGCCGATCAGACCGGCGTCGCCCGTGGTCGGACCCGTGCTGCCGGAAGCGGCAGGGGTGGAAGCGGATTCCGCCGGAGCGGATGCAGATTCCGCCGGAGCGGACGAAGATTCCGTCGAGGTCGACGAAGATTCCGTCGAGGTCGACGAAGATTCCGCCGGAGTGGACGAGGATTCCGCCGGAGCGGACGAGGATTCCGTCGGAGCGGACGCGGAGGGTTCGCTCTCGGTTGCCGAGGAATCGGTCGCCGAGGACTCGTCGGACGAAGCGTCCGTCGAACCGTCGTCGCCGGAGGTTTCGCCGCCGACCGGGTCGCCCTCAAGGACTTCCACTTCGTTGAGGAACGCGAAGACCGCGTTGTCCTGCAGCGTGACGGTCACCTTGATATACCGGGCGCTCACGGAGCCGTTTTGCCCCGCATATTCGATGTTTTCGATCTTTTCGAGGTCCTTATCCTTGCCGTCCTCGCCCTTTTCCTTGGCGGGGATGGTGAAGGTCTTTTCCTCAAGCGTGGAAAAATCGGTGTTGTCCGTGGAATACTCCACCTTGACGGACTTCGGCGGGACGACGCCCCACATATTGCCGGTGAAGGTGTTGATCTTGACCGAGCCGACCGCGGAAACCGCACCGAGGTCGATGGTGAACGTGCCGACGCGGTTCGGGGCGTTGACGCCGTCGACGGGCTTGCCGTCCTGCTCCTGGTAGTAGAAGGCGAACCAATCGCCGACCGCCGTGCTCATTTTCGTGGCGGCGTTGCCGTCGGTCAGGTTGGCACTGTACTTTTTGACGTCCTCCTTGGTGGACGTCTCCGCGCCCGTGTAGGATTTGCCGAGCGCAAGGTTGTCCCCTTTCGCCGCAGAAACGGACAGGCAGGCGCAGAGCGCACTCACGGCGATGACCGCCGCAAGCAAGACTGCGAACAAACGACTCTTTTTCATGATGAAAACCCTTTCTTTGTGTGAATTGATTTCTTTGCAAGAACAGAATACCACATTTTTTCGGGTTTGTCAAGTGGATGCTGAAATTTTGCTTTCGGAAAAAGAAACCGGGCGGAACTTTGTGTTCCGCCCGGAAATTTCAACCGTAAAACGGTTTACCGCGAGGCAAGATTACTTGCGAACCTTGACCGCGATCGCCACGCCGGAGATCGCCACGACCATGAGGACCGCAAAGCCGATCAGACCCGCATCGCCCGTGGTCGGACCCGTGCTGCTGGTAGCGGCAGGGCTGGAGGCGGATTCCGCCGGAGCGGACGCAGAGGAGGTGCCGCCGGTCGTCGAGGACGTAGCGGTCGAAGACGTGTTGGTCGTCGAAGACGTAGCGGTCGAGGACGTTTCGGTTGTCGAGGACGTAGCCGCCGAAGAAGCGGTCGAGGACGTGTCGGTCGAGGACTCGGTCGCCGAAGTGTCGGTCGAGGTGTCGGCAGAGGTATCAGCCGAAGCGTCATCCGAAGAGGTGTCGGCTGCCGAAGAATCGTCCGCCGAGCTGTCGTCGGACGGGGTGTCCGCCGAGGTGTCGCCGCCGGAAACCGGGTCGCCTTCCAGGACTTGAATTTCGTTGATGAACGCGTGCACGGCTGCCAGTTCGACCGTCACCTGAATGTAGCGAGCGTTGACAGAAGAGCCGCTCTTGAATTCCACGTTTTCGACCTTGTCGATCGGCGGATCCCCTTCCGGCTTCTCAAACGTCTTGGCGTCGCACAGGTCGGTAAAGTCGCTGCCGTCCGTCGAGTACGCCACTTTTATGGATTTGGGCGGGAGGATCCCCGAAGAATTGCCGAGGAAGGTGTTGATTTTCACGGTATCAACAGGATAGGTATCCTCAAGATCGATGACGAGGACTCCGACGCCGTCGGGCGCATTGTTATATCCTTCGCCGGTGGCATCCTTGTTGTAGTAGAAATCAAACCAGTCGCCGGGCTGGAAGCTCAGCTTCTCCGCGGCAACGCCGTCGGTCAAGTTGGCGGTGTAATTCGCATTGCTCGGATGCTTGGACGGGTCCGCACCGGTGTAGGTTTTGCCCTTGGCGAGGTTATCGCCCTTCGCCGCAGAAACGGAGAGGCAGGCGCAGAACGCTGCTACGACGAGCGATACCGCGAGCAGCACTGCAAACAAACGGGTTTTCTTCATAGTAGACTGTTCCTTTCTATTTTGATTTTTGTTCTATCATATAGTAGCACAGTTTTCCCCGTTTGTCAAGGGTTTCTTCATGAAAAATCGAAAAAAGTCACAAAAAAGCGGGAGGACTTTCATCCTCCCGCCTTTTTTTCAATTTTCGCGAAGCCCGTGCTTTAGCGGCGGACCTTCACGGCGACCACCGTGCCGGCGACCGCGAGGACTGCCAGAACCACCAGAACGATGACGCCCGTGTCGCCCGTCGTCGGGTTGGACGAAGTTCCTGCGGCGGACGAACCGGAAGCGACCGGCGTCGAGGACGCGGAAGCCGTCGAAGCCGTGGAAGCGGTCGAGGACGTGGAAGCCGTCGAGGATGCAGCGGACGAGGATTCGGTCGTCGAGGATGTAGCCGTCGAGGATTCGGTCGTCGAAGACTCGGTCGCCGAAGACGTGTCGGACGAGGTCTCGGCTGCCGAGGAATCGGTCGCGGAGGAGTCGGTCGCAGAGGAATCGGTCGCGGACGAATCGGTCGCCGAAGAATCGGCTGCCGCGGAATCGTCGGAAGCCGCCGAAGACGTGGATTCATCCGAAGATTCGGCGGGAGCGACCGTACCGATGACCTGCACTTCGTTGAGCAGAAGCGTGTAGCCCTCATACGTGATGGTCACGCGGACGTACTGCGCGTTCGCGGCAGCGGAACCCTTGACTTCGACCCAGTCGATCGACTTGTAGGAAGAGAAGTCGTCGGTCGTGCCGAAATCGGTCCACGACTTGTTGTCCGAGGACGTTTCGACCTTGACGGACTGCGGCGCTTTGACGCCGCTGCCGCTCATGGAGGTGTCGGTCACCATGTGGATGCGGACGGATTCGACCGAGGAAGCCGCACCGAGGTCGATGACGAAGGCGCCGATGGCGTTGGTGCCGTCATGGGTGGTGTTGCTCGGAAGATCGGGGTTGTAGTAGAAGCAGAACCAATCCCCGGGAGCGTTATCCGGATCGAACGTTTCGGAAGCGTTTCCGTCAACAAGGGAACCGTTGTATTTGTCGGTATACATATTCCCGCTGGTGGGGTTCGCACCGGTCACGGTCTTGCCCTCTGCAAGGTTGCTGCTTTCGGCGGAAACGGTCAGGCAAGCGCAGAGCGCCGTCGCCGCGAGGACCGCCGCAAGCAGGATCGCAAGTGTCTTTTTCATGCAAAAAATCCTCCCTTTTACCCTTTTTGTATTCTATTTAGAATTTTAACACAGTTTTTCCGAATTGTCAATAGGAAATGTAAAAAAAGAATGAAAAAACGGCTTGCAATCGCGTGGGAAGTGTGTTATACTTGTGCCGAAACGGAAGGAGTTGCGAATCTATGGAAGGAAAGACGGGGATCCTCGCCGGACTGGAGCCGGAGCGGGTCTTTTACTGGTTTGAGAAGCTCTGCGCCATTCCGCACGGGTCCGGCAACGTGCACGGCGTGACGGAATTTCTGCTCGCGTTTGCGCGGGAACGCGGATTGGACTGCGAGCGGGACGAAGCGGAGAACGTGCTGATCCGCAAGGGCGCGTCGCCGGGGTATGCGGACGCGCCGACCGTGATCCTGCAGGGGCATACGGACATGGTCTGCGCCAAGGCGCCGGGGTGTGCGCACGACTTCCTGCGGGACGGGCTGGACCTGCGGACGGACGGCGAAACGGTTTGGGCGGACGGCACGACGCTGGGCGGGGACGACGGGATCGCCGTCGCGATGGCGCTCGCCCTGCTGGAGGACGAAACCGCCGAACACCCTGCGCTAGAGGTCCTGCTCACCTCGGACGAGGAGATCGGACTGCTCGGCGCGAAGGCGTTCGACTGCGCGAAGCTGCGCGGGCGGCTTCTGCTGAACCTCGATTCGGAGGACGAAGGCGTGCTGACCGTCTCCTGCGCCGGCGGCGCGACGGTAAAGCTGACCCTGCCGTCCGTGCGGGAAAAGCGGGACGGGACGGTCTGGACGGTCCGCATCGACGGGCTGACCGGCGGACATTCCGGCGCGGAGATCCACAAAGGGCGTGCGAACGCCGGGGTTCTGACCGGCGAACTGCTGCGTGCCTGCGGTGCGGGGCTGGTCGGCGTCGAGGGCGGGAGCGCGGACAACGCGATCCTGTCCGGCTGCACGCTGACGCTCTGCGGCGAAGGGGTCGCGGAGGCGGCGAACGACTGCGAAGTCCGGTTCCGCGAACGCTATCCGGCGGAGGCGATCCGCGTCACCGCGGAAAAGACCGGCGGAACCGCCGCGGACGTGCTGACCCTGCCGCTCGGCGAATTCCTCGGACGCGCTCCCTACGGCGTGCAGGCTATGAGCCGGGAGATCGACGGGCTGGTGCAGACCTCCCTCAACCTCGGCATCCTGCGGACGGAGGGGGATCGGGTCCTGCTGACCTATTCGGTGCGCAGCTCGGTCGAGCGGGAAAAGGACGCGCTCTGCGGAACGCTTTCCGCTCTTGCGGCGGAATACGGCGGTTCCTGCGAACTTTCCGGGGCGTATCCCGCGTGGGAGTACCGAAAAGAGTCCCCGCTGCGGGAGAAGATGGCGGCGGTCTACGAGCGGATGTTCGGCAGACCGATGCGGGTGGAGGCGATCCACGCGGGGCTGGAATGCGGGCTGTTCGCCGGGGGACTTCCCGGCCTGGACGCGGTTTCGTTCGGTCCGGATATGCGTGGGATCCACACGCCGGAAGAAAAGCTCTCGGCGCCGTCCGTGGCGCGGACGTGGGCGTACCTGCGCGAGGTATTGCGCGAATTGAAGCATGGATAACGGGACGCTGTATGTGGTCGGCACGCCGATCGGGAACCTCGGGGACCTCAGCCCCCGCGCACTGGAAACGCTGCGGACGGCGGACCTCATTGCCGCCGAGGACACCCGCACGACCGCGCAGCTGCTCGCGCATTACGGCGTGACCGGGGCGCGGATCCTGCCCTGCCACAAGTTCAACGAGCAGGAAGCGGCGGGGGAGATCGTGGACGCGCTGCAGCGCGGGGAGAGCGCCGCGCTCGTGACCGACGCGGGGATGCCCTGCGTGTCCGACCCGGGGTATCTGCTCGTGCAGGCGGCGGTATGCGCCGGCGTGCCGGTCACGGTGGTGCCGGGTCCGTGCGCGGCGGTGGCGGCGGTGGCGGTGTCCGGGTTCAACGCGCTGTCGTTTGCGTTTTACGGGTTTCTCCCGCGGACGGCGGGGGAGATCCGCAAGGTGCTGCGGCGGGTGGCGGGGGAGTACGCGCCGCTTTCGGTGTTCTACGAATCCCCCAACCGCATCGCGGAAACGGTGGCGCTGATCGCCGGGGAGCTGCCGGACGCCGAACTTTGCGTCTGCAACGACCTGACGAAGAAATTCGAGCGCATCTATCGCGGCTCCCCCGCGTCGGTGCTCGCGGAATTGCGGGAAAACCCCAACGTGCGCAAGGGGGAATACGTCCTGCTGCTGCGCCGTTCGTCCGTCCCGGAATCGGAACGCGAAGCCCTCTCCCCGGAAGCGCTTCTGGTGGAGCGAATGGTTCGGCAGGGGCTGGACGTGCGGGACGCGGTCTCCGCGCTGGCGAAGGAAAAGGTCGCCCCGAAGGGCGTGCTGTACGACGCTTCCCTGCGGCTGCGGAAGCTGTTCGGAACGAAAGGAGACGGCGATGACGAATGACGCGGAGGCCCTGCGGGCTTTATATGCGTTCCTGCCGGACGCGAAGGCGGACACGCTTCGCCCGCTCGGCGAAGGGCTTATCAATCGGACGTTCCGTGCGGAAACCCCGGACGGCGCCGGATACGTCCTGCAAAAGGTCAACACGGCGGTGTTCCCCGACCCGCAAGCCGTCATGCGCAACACCTTGCTGGTGACGGAACGGATGCGGGAAAAGCTGCGTCGGGAGGGGAAGGACCCCGCTCGGCGGGTGCCGGAATTCCTGCCGGATACGGAAGGAGCCTACCTCTATTACGCGGGGGAGCGTTCCGTTTGGCGGTGCAGTCGGCTGATCCCCGGCGCACGGGCGCATACGACGCTGTCCGACCCGCGTCTGCTGTACGAAGCGGGGCGTGGGTACGGGGAATTTCAGCGTTTGCTGGACGGATTTCCCGCGCAGGAGCTTGCGGAGGTGCTGCCGGGGTTCCATGACACCCGCAAGCGGTTTGAACAGTTCGTGCGTGCGGCGGAAGCGGACGTCGCCGGACGTGCGGCGGACTGCGAAGCGGAAATCCGTTTCCTGCGCGAACGGGAGGACTTCGCGGGGACGGTCGTTTCCCTGCTGGAACGGCGTGTCCTGCCGCTCCGCGTCACGCACAACGACACCAAACTGTCGAACGTCCTGCTCGACGACGAGACCGGCGAAGCGGTCTGCGTCATCGACCTCGACACGGTCATGCCCGGCACGGTGCTGTACGATTTCGGCGACGCCATCCGCACCGGCGCGGCATCCGCGGCGGAGGACGACCCGGACCTTTCCCGGATGCGTTTCCTGCCGGACTGCTGCGACGCGTTCCGCGAGGGGTTCCTCGAACGGTGCGGGGAAATTCTGACGCCTGCGGAGCGGGAAAACCTGCCGCTCGGCGCACGCATCATCGTGTTCGAGCAGGCGCTTCGCTTCCTGACCGATTACCTGGCGGGGGACGTCTATTACCAAACCCGGTACCCCCAACACAACCTCGTCCGTGCGCGGACGCAGATCCGGCTGTTCGTCCAACTGCCGGAATGAAACGAAAAGGAGAGGATTTTTCATGCGATACGAAGAAATGCGGTTGCTCGGTCGCCGTTTCCGTGCGTACCTGCCGGACGCGACCGAACGCAGCTACTACCGGGGTCGCCGTCCGGCGCTGCTGGTCCTGCCCGGCGGGGGGTACGAATTCACCTATGAGGGCGAGGCGGAGCCGATCGCTTTGCGGTTCGCTTCCGAGGGGATCGCGGCTTTCGTGCTGGATTACACCTGCTCGGCACCGGCGTACGGCGGGAAAGCCGCGTATCCTTCGGCGCTGCAGGAGGGATTCGCCGCTTTGCGCTGGATCCGCGAACACGCGGCGGAATGCGGGATCGACCCCGAAAACGTGACCGCCTGCGGCTATTCCGCCGGCGGACATCTGTGCGCCTGCCTCGGAACGCTCTGGAACAAGCCGGAAGGACTGCTCGCCCCGGAGGAGATGCGGCAAAGCCGCCCGGATAAGCTGCTGCTCTGCTACCCGGTCATCCGCTTCCTGCCGCCCTGCCACGAGGGGAGCGTTCGCGGCTTCTTCGGCGAACTGCCGTCGGAAGACCGTCGGAAAGCGTTCAGCCCGCAGGAGCGCGTGGACGCGGAGACCCCGCCTGCGTTCCTTTGGGCGACGGCGGAGGACGACGCGGTGCCGGTCGTCGGCGCTTTGCAATTCGCGCAGGCGTTGTCGCAGTACGGCACGCCGTTTGAACTGCACGTCTGGCCCCACGGCGGACACGGGCTGTGCCTCGGCGATCAGGTGACGCAGCCGATCCCCTACGGGAGCGCACATCCGAGCGCGGAATGGACGCGGGAAGCGACCCGGTTCCTGTACGATAAACCGCAAAAATAAGAAAAAATCCAATGCAGAAAGGGAAAATCGATATGAACAAGATCGGAGCGTTGCTCGGCTACGGCACGGCGACGGACATTCGGCAATCCTTCGCCAAATTTCAGGAGCTCGGGCTGAACTGCTGCCAGCTTTCCGTTTGGGACGTGGAGAATATGTTCACCCCGGAAAAGGCGAAGGCGGCGCGGGACGCGGCGGACGAATACGGCATCGAGATCACCGCACTTTGGGCGGGCTGGACCGGACCGAGCGTCTGGAATTTCACGGAGGGACCGCAGACCCTCGGCATCGTGCCGCCGGAATACCGCGAAATGCGGGTGCAGCAGTTGATCCGTGCGGCGGATTTCGCCGACTGGCTGGGCGTGACGGACATCATCACCCACGCGGGCTTCCTGCCGGAAAATCCGGGCAGCCCGGAATACCTGCCCGTGCTCGACGCGATCCGACGGATCGCGCTCGCTTACCGCGAAAAAGGCAAGTGGTTCCTGTTTGAAACCGGGCAGGAGACCCCCGTGACCATGCTTCGCTTCATCGAGGCGGCGGACACCGGCAACCTCGGCATCAACCTCGATACGGCGAACCTGATCCTCTACGGCAAGGCGAACACGGTCGATGCGCTGGAAGTCTTCGGCAAGTACGTCCGCAACACCCACTTCAAGGACGGGCTGTACCCCACCTGCGGCAGCGAACTCGGGCGGGAGGTCCCGCTCGGAGAGGGGCGTGCGAACGTGCCGGGGATCGTCAAAAAGCTCAAGGAACTCGGCTATACCGGCCCGTTCGTCATCGAGCGCGAGATCTCCGGCGACCAGCAGATCGCGGACATCGCCAAGGCGAAGGCGCTGCTCGAGCGGAGCTGGAAGGACGCGTGAGCCTGCGAACGGGTACAGGGATCTGGAAAATTCAAAGAAATGTTAAAAACTTGTCAAAACCGTCAAATGTTTCAGGCAAACTAAAGAGTAAAGCGTATAATAGGAACAGGAAGGGAAGTGTTTTCCTTCCGGATGCAGTTGCATTGCAGTCTTCCCCCCTTTGACTGTGATGTATAGATCCCCCCAAAGACCCCCAAAAGCCAAAAGGACGACCGTTCGGTCGTTCTTTTGGCTTTTTTCGCTCGGCGGAAAAGCGAAAAGGGTACGGCGTTTCCAAAAATGTTACGAAAAATACTTGCAAATGCAATGCGGGGATGGTACAATAAAAGCGAATCCCGGCGGTGCGGGGATCGAACGGTTCATTTCGGAGGAAAGGCGGGGCGGGAATCATGCGGAAACGGGTCGCGAGCATCGCGCTTATCGGTCTGGGGTCGCTGCTGGTCGCGGCGGCGCTCGCGCTGCTTTTCTATAACCTCTGGGACGATGCGCGTGCGGAAAGATCGGTCCAGACCATCCTGGAAACGCTCAAACGGGAGCAGCCACCCGTCAGGGACGACGTGTCCGACGGGACTTCTCCCGATTCGTCGACGGACCCGGTGCCGGATTATATACTCAACCCGGAAATGGATATGCCCGCCGTGGAGATCGACGGCTATCGGTATATCGGCACGCTGACCATCCCGGCGTTGGAGCTGGAGCTGCCGGTCATGGAGACCTGGAGCTATCCGCAGATGAAGATCTCGCCCTGCCGGTACACCGGCTCGGCGTATTTGGACAACCTCGTTATTGCGGCGCACAACTATGCTTCGCATTTCGGGCGGCTCAAGAATTTGCAGACGGACGACGAGATCCTGTTTACGGACATGGTCGGCAACCGTTTTCGCTACAAGGTCCTGCAAACGGAAACGGTTTCCGGGCGGGACGTGTCGGAATTGCTGGGCGGCGAATGGGACCTGACGCTTTTCACCTGCACGCTTGACGGGCGGATGCGGGTCGCGGTGCGCTGTGCGCGTGCGGAAAGCTGACGGTTTTGGTCGATTTTCCGCATTTTTCCAGGCATGAAGCGGGCGGAAAAGGCGCATGATAAGGACGTAACCGATGCGACCGACTTTTTTGAACGGCGGCGACGGTCGGTTGCCCTTGGCGCTCAATCGAGTGGCAAGCGTATGATTTTGGGGCTTGAATTGAACGAACAATTGCATTTTTTGCCCTTGGCCGTATGTGTGTAAGCAGATGCGGCGGGAAGAAAAGCGTCGCTTGCTCATGCGGAACAGGCGGCGTTTTTCATACGTCGCGACAGGAACGGAGGAAGGGATCGATGGCGAAGGTGATTCTGCTCTGCGGCAGGCTGTGCTGCGGAAAAAGTACATATGCGGCGAAACTCTGCCGCGAAGGGCGTGCGGTGACGCTCTCGGTCGACGAGGTGATGCTTGCGCTGTTCGGACCGTACGCCGGCGAAAAGCATGACCTGTATGCAGCGCGAACGGAGAGGCTTTTGCTCGAAAAGTCCTTGGAACTGGTCCGGGTCGGGGTGGACGTCGTGCTGGACTGGGGTCCGTGGCAAAAGGAAAAGCGGTCGGCAATCCGCGCCTTTTACGCTGCGCGTGGGATCCCGTTTGAACTGCACGCGCTGGAGGTCGACGACGCGACGTGGCGCACGCGCATCGAAACGCGCAACCGCGCCGTGGCACGCGGGGAATGCGACGCGTATCCGATCGACGAAAACCTGCTCGCCAAATTTGCGTCGCGGTACGAACCGCCGGACCCGTCGGAGACGGACGTCCGGGTGACGGACGCGGAAAACCAGGCGTAAACCGCTCCGGGAGACGGCGAAAACGCTTTCCCAATAACCAAAAAAGGCAAAAGGCAGGGTGGCAATGCCCTGCCTTTGCCTTGCAAATGCGAGCCCAAATTCAGAAAAGGAGTTCTATTGTCCGAAGAACGGCGGTCGGGGTCACCGGCAGTCGAACTCGGGGTTATACGCGTAGAAGTTCTTGTAATCCAGGTCGTCCTGGATCAACCGCATACATTCGCCGAAGCGCTGGAAATGCACGATCTCGCGCTGGCGCAGGAAGCGGATCGGGTCGCGGACGTCCGCGTCGTCGCAGAACCGCAGGATATTGTCGTAGGTCGTGCGGGCTTTCTGCTCCGCGCCCATGTCCTCGGACAGGTCGGTGATGGCGTCGCCCTTGGACTGGAACGTGTAGGCGTCGTAGGGGACGCCGGCGGCGGACACCGGGTACAGCCCGGCGGTGTGGTCGACGAAGTAGGCGTCGAAGCCGGCCTTCTGCCATTCCTCCGGCGAGAGGTTGCGGGTCAACTGGTAGACGATGGCGCTGACCATCTCCATGTGCGCAAGCTCCTCGGTGCCGATGTCGGTCAGCGTGCCGATCACCTGTTGGTTCGGCATGGAATACCGCTGGGAAAGGTACCGCATGGCGGCGCCTAACTCGCCGTCCGGACCGCCGAACTGGGTGATGATCAGCTTGGCAAGCGCCGGATTCGGGTTTTTGATGTTGACCGGGTATTGCAGTTTCCTGTCATACGTCCACATGGCAGCTGCCTCCTTCCTGCTGTTGCCACGGCCACAGACCGCTTCCCCACGTCCAGCGGTCGCCGGTGACGCCGTTCGCGGTCAGCGGACCGTAGGTCGATTCGTACTGTGCGGTCAGTTCGTTGCATCTTTTGCGATAGGTTTGGTACATCGCGAACGCTTTGCGGTTGTTCGGATGCGTGTCGAGGTAAAGGACCAGTTCGTGCAGCGTGAAGCAGGCTTCCTGAATGCTGCGGAGCAGGGAAGTCCGATTATCGTTCTTGTTCATCTTCTTTTCGCCCCCACAAACGGAAAGTCCAGCGATTTGAAAAGGGTCCCGCGGGAGAGCGCGGTGGGTTCATCATAGAGGTTCTGGAACGGCTGATTCGGCACATAGGACATGGCGAGCGAGATCTTTTCCGGGAAAAGACCGACCTCGGGCATGACGGCCTCCAGCGTTTCCTGATCGAATTTTTCCAAAACGGGAGATGCTCCTTTTTCCTGTTGGATTTGACAGAGCCTGTATTTTTTTCTGTCCACTGTCAGCATATGGGGGTCGCCGTCGAAATGTGTGCGGGCGAAGAAAAAACGACGGCAGGGAAAATCCTTCCGTCGTTTGCCTGTTTTCGGTTGTATCCCGTCACACCGGGGCGGCGTCCCGCGGGGGATCGGCAGGGCTCCTATCTGCAATGGCTGCATTTAATCATTGTGTTTCTCTGCGATCCCCCGTTCGATCGCTGTCTTTAACTCCGTACAATTTGAGAATGAATAAAACACAAATTGGTTCCCCGCGACATCCTTGATTTTCAAAATGCTGTTGGAAAAACCAAGTGATGTCAATGTGCGAGAGGACTCGCCTGAAAAAGAAGTCACATTCTGAATTTGGTCGTAGGTCAATTTTAAGGACCATTTGGTCGTTGAACCGGTGATCTTGTCGGCTTCTACAATTAAAAATTCCGTCGAAGAATATAGCTTATATTGCGCAATAAAATTGCCGATCACTTTTATATGCCAAAGCAATAAGGCGATCTGAAGGATAAGTACGGCAGATAAAGCCAGAATTACGATTGACATAAAAAAGTGCGCATCGCTCAGGGCAGATCCGTACAGATCCGACGTCCAATATGAAAACAACAAGGGGAAAATAGCATATGTAAGCAAAGCGTCGACGCCCAAAGTCACACCCCGAATGCGGAAGAAGCGGTTCCGTTTGCTTTCCAAAACCGGCATACAGCTTTCGGAACGAACCAGGATGGTGGGCACCGCTTTTTCTTTTGGCGGCGCTTTGGCAGAAGCCGTATCCTGATTTGCGGAAGGGGGCGTTTGCTGTACGTTGACAATGATTTTCGCTCCGCAATTCGAGCAAAAATTTCCTTTCACTTCCGCTCCGCAATTTGAACAGTACATATTTCAACCTCCCGACGTGCGATTTTGCCCCAACGCACTGCGTGTTGCCGCGATCTCCCGCGGGGATCGGCGAAATCCCTTTCCCGCCACACCGGGGCGGCGTCCGGCAAGGACTGCGTCGCAATGGCAAGGCAACCGGACATAGCTTTAGAGAGAACGATCGTAATTATCAAATTATCAAAAGAAAAATTTTTCTCATAATTGTCTCAACTTTTCGGTTTGTCCTATCATAGGACATTTTTTTGCTAAAAATACTATAGCATAGAAAGTGCCATATGTCAAGACTTTTTTCGATTTTTTTTGAAAGGGAGAAAAAATGGCACGAATTATTGACGGAAACGAGAAAAATCTGATTGGAAAAAATGTTCGTAAATACCGAAAAAAGAAAAAAATGAGTCAACGTCGTTTGTCTGAGGCTTTGGAACTGCTGGGGGTTTATATATGCCGGGGCTCCGTATCACGCGTCGAGGACAGGACGCGAACCGTGACGGACATTGAGCTGTATGCCCTTGCCGAGGTGCTGGGGGTTTCCATTGCGGATTTGTTTGAGGGCGTGGAAGGAATGGCGTGAAAATTCGTCGCTTTCCGTGTCGGTTTTGCAAAAAAGAAAACGACGGCAGGAAAAATCCTTCCGTCGTTTGCCTGTTTTCGGTTGTATCCCGTCATACCGGGGCGGCGTCCCGCGGGGGATCGGCAGGCTTCCTATCCGCAACGGGTATGCCTTAATCGTCTTGCTGCTCTGTGAGTCTCCATTCGATTACCGTCTTTAATTTCTTGCAATTTGCGAATGCGTAAAACACGAATTCATTGCCGGTTGTGTCCCGTATTTTCAAAATATCATTTGAAAAATCCAGCAGTTTCGATGCGCGGGAAGAAAAATCAATTGGTGATAAAAAAACGGTTCGGATTTGGCTGTACAGCAGTTTAAGAGGGCCTTCGGTCGATGAACCAGATATTTTATCGTCTTCCACAGTCAAAATTTCTGCCGAAGAATAAAATTTATATTGCATATAAAAATCGTCAATCTTCTGTTTGCGCAGGGCAAAGAAAATAAGATCGATAATCAATCCGACGAATGAAGCCGACAGAGCAATCAAGAAGAGAGTCTGCACTTCGGACGGAGAAAGTTGAAACAAAGTCAGTATTTGGGGGAATAATACAAGCACAATCCCGTCCAAAACAACTCTAAGGACCAAAGATCCCAACTGGACCCTGAAGAAGCGTTTTCGTTTCTGTTCCAAAACCGGCATACAGCTTTTGGAGCGAATCAATACAGAGGGCGGGGCTTTCGTTGCGTTTGCCTGCGGTTTGACGGAAGCTTCGTCTTGATTTGAGAAAGGGGAGGTCGGCTGTACGTTAACTTGGATTTTCGCTCCGCAATTCGAGCAAAATTTCCCTTCAACTTCCGCTCCACAATTTGAACAGTACATATTTCAATCTCCCGACGTGCAATTTTGCCCAAACGCACTGCGTGTTGCCGTGGTCTCCTGCGGGTATCGGCGAAGTCCCCTCCCCGTCACACCGGAGCGGCGTCCTGCAGGCGTTCGCAAATTTTCTGCGGAGAGCTGCGCAGGACGATGGCGAGCTCCTGCGTGACCTGGTCGAGGGCGGCGGCGGCAAACCGCTCGTCCATCGTGCCCGGACGCTTGCCCGCACGGACCGCACGCTCCACCTTGCCGCGCAGCGTCTTGTACAGGCTGAGCATCTCATGCGGGTCGTGCCGTGCGATCAGCGCACGGTACTGGTCCGCCAGGGCTTTGGAGTTGGTGCCGGCGAAACTGCGGACGCGAATGGTCGGGAAGTCCTCGATCACCTGTTCGGCTTCCTCCGGCGTGATCAGCGCACGCATGAACACGCTGCTGTCCACCGGCACATAGGAAGTCAGCCCGGAGGCAAGCCGGATGACGTACACCTGCTGGACGCCCAGCATGGCGCTTTCCCGCTCGGTGATCGACTCGATCGTGCAAACACCGTTCCCTCCGTATATGACTTGTTGTCCTTGCCGAAACATTGTTTTCGCTTCTTTCCTATACCAACGCGCAGAAAGGGCGTCCGTCCCGCGGACACCGACTTAAAAGAACACCTCTATTTTTATTTTACCCTTTTTGGAACGATTTGTCAAGCAATTTTTTCACACTTTTTGTCCGAAAGTGCCAAATTCTTCCCGCAAACACGACAAAACAGGCGTTCTTGCCAAAAAATATTTTTGTAAAATCCGAAAAATCGTGCGAAACCTATTGACAATCATGTGATTGTGTGGTATTATCTTATCGAACCGCGAAGGGAGGGAACGCATATGGGAAAGCCGAAGGTGGCGGTTTTGGGCGGCGGCGCCGCCGGACTGTTTGCCGCGATCTCCGCCGCGGAAGCGGGGGCGTCGGTCGTTCTGGCGGAGAAAAACCCGTTCTGCGGGAAAAAGCTCAACATCACCGGCAAGGGGCGGTGCAACCTGACCAACGCGTGCGATCTGGACACGTTCCTCGCGAACGTGCCGGTCCATCCGCGCTTCCTGTACCGGGCGCTGACCGATTTTTCCCCGGCGGACACGGTCGCGTTCTTCGAGGCGCACGGTGTGCCGACCAAGACGGAGCGCGGACGACGGGTGTTCCCGGTCAGCGATTCCGCACGGGACGTGACCGACTGCCTGACGCGGACGGCGCGGGAGCACGGCGTGCGGATCCTGCGCTTTGCGGGGACGGCGCTCGAAACGACGACGCGGGACGGAAAAACCGCCGTTTGCGGGCTGACCGGCAGGCGGACGGACGGCGCGAAGCCGGAAACGCTCGCCTGCGACCGACTGATCCTCGCGACCGGCGGTGCGTCCTATCCGGGGACCGGCTCGACCGGGGACGGGTATCGGTTCGCCGCACAGGCGGGGCATACGGTCGTTCCGCCGAAGCCGTCGCTGGTGCCGCTGGAGTCCGACGACCCGTTCTGCCGGGACTGCATGGGGCTGTCCCTGCGAAACG
>CANQVQ010000015.1 GCA_947627335.1 uncultured Clostridia bacterium
ACCGAAGGCGCGATGGACGCGGGCAACCTGCTCAAGCCGATGCTCGCACGGGGCGAACTGCACTGCATCGGCGCGACGACGCTGGACGAGTACCGCAAGTATATCGAGAAGGACGCCGCCCTCGAACGGCGGTTCCAGACTGTCCTGGTCGCCGAACCGTCGGTGGAGGACACGGTCGCGATCCTGCGCGGACTGGAGGAGCGGTTCGAGAACTTCCACGGAGTCCGCATCCTGGATTCCGCCATCATTGCCGCCGTCACCCTCTCGAATCGGTACATCACCGACCGATTCCTGCCGGACAAGGCGATCGACCTGGTGGACGAAGCCTGCGCGATGGTGCATACGGAGATCGAGTCCATGCCGACCGAACTGGACGTGCTCCGCCGCAAAAGCATTCAGCTGGAGATCGAGGAAGCCGCCCTCAAGAAGGAGGACGACGACCTCTCCCGCGAACACCTTTCGGAGGTCCAAAAGGAGCTTTCCGGCGTGCGGGAGCAGTACGAAGCGATGAAGACCCGCTGGGAAAACGAGAAAGCGGGGCTGGACAAGGTCCACGACATCAAGACCCGCATCGAGCAGGTCACGGCGGACATCGCCGCCGCCGAGCGGGAATACAGGCTCGAAAAGGCTGCCGAACTGAAATACGGCGAACTGCCGAAGCTCAAAGCCCAACTCGAAGCCGCCGAAGCCGCAGGCGGGGAACGCAAGCCGTTCCTGCGGGATAAAGTCACCGACGAGGAGATCGCCGGGATCGTCGAACGCTGGACGGGCATCCCCGTTTCCAAGCTGATGGAGGGCGACCGGGAGAAACTGCTCCACCTCGGCGACACCCTGCACCGACGCGTCGTCGGGCAGGACGAAGCCGTCGATAAGGTGGTCGGCGCGATCCTGCGCTCCCGTGCGGGGATCAAGAACCCGAACCGACCGATCGGCTCCTTCCTCTTCCTCGGACCGACCGGCGTGGGCAAAACCGAACTTGCCAAGGCGCTGACCGAAGCGCTGTTCGACGACGAGCGCAACATGATCCGCATCGATATGTCCGAATATATGGAGAAGTACGCGGTCTCCCGCCTGATCGGGGCGCCTCCGGGATACGTCGGCTACGAGGAGGGCGGGCAGTTGACCGAAGCCGTCCGCCGCAAGCCGTATTCCGTCGTGCTGTTCGACGAGATCGAAAAGGCGCACCCGGACGTGTTCAACATTCTCCTGCAAGTGCTCGACGACGGACGGGTCACGGATTCCCACGGGCGGACCGTGGATTTCAAGAACACGGTCATTATCCTGACCTCCAACCTCGGTTCCCAGTATCTGCTCGACGGCATCGACGAAAACGGCGAACTTTCCGCCGACGCCCGAAACGCCGTCACGGCGCTCCTGCGGCAGTCCTTCCGTCCGGAATTCCTCAACCGGCTGGACGAAACGGTCTTTTACCGTCCGCTCACCCGCGAGAACGTCGAAAAGATCCTCGACCTCATTCTCGACGACCTCAACCGTCGGCTCGCGACGCAATACCTGTCGGTCACGCTGACTTCCGCCGCCAAGGCGTACGTCCTCGCGGGCGGCTACGACCCGCAGTACGGCGCACGTCCGCTCAAGCGCTTCGTCCAGCAGGAGGTCGAGACCCTGCTCGCCAAGCGCATCGTCGGCGGCGACCTCGCCCCGCATACGGTTCTGACCGTGGACTGCACGGACGGGGCGCTGTGCGTGCGGTAGGAGCGATCTTTCCTTAAAAAAACGCCAATGGCAAAGGAGGCAACCCCCATGGACCTGAAAGAACTGCACGAACGTATGGCGGACGGACGGCTGTACCTGCCGACGGACGAAGAACTGCAAAAGGAGCAGCTCGACCGGCTGGAACTGCTGTACGACTACAACGCGACGCGCCCGCACGAAGCGGAAAAGCGGACGGCGCTGCTGAAGCGGATGTTCCGCTCGATCGGGGACGGGTGCTACATCGAACCGCCATTCCACGCGAACTGGGCGGGCAAATACGTCACGTTCGGGAAAAACGTGTACGCGAACTTCAACCTGACGCTGGTCGACGACGGGGAGATCACGGTCGGGGACTGCTGTATGTTCGGTCCGAACGTCACGGTCGCGACCGGCGGTCACCCGGTGGAGCCGTCGCTGCGTGCGCAGGCGTACCAGTACAACCTGCCGGTGCATATCGGGCGGAACGTCTGGATCGGTGCGGGGGCGGTGCTGCTGCCGGGCGTGACGGTCGGGGACAACACCGTCGTCGGCGCGGGAAGCGTCGTGACGAAGGACCTGCCCGCGAACGTCGTCGCCGTCGGCAACCCCTGTCGCGTCCTGCGCGAGATCTCCGAGCGTGACCGCCTGTTCTATCGCCCCGGTCGCCCCATCGACGTGTGATTTTCCGAAAATTTCCGCCGAAAAATGCAAAATATTTTCGCCGGTTCCGCTAAATCCTATTGACAAGGTGGGTTTTATGTGGTATACTGCGTGCGGAAGGAAATGCAAAGGAGTGAAAAGCGGAAACGTATGGAAGAGAACGGAAAGCGGATCTATCTGGATCATGCCGCCACGACGGGAATGAGCAAGCGTGCGGTCGAGGCGATGCTGCCGTTCCTGACGGAGGAATACGGCAACCCGTCGAGCCTGCACACGGTCGGGCAGAAGGCCAAGGAAGCGCTGGAAGGCGCCCGCGAGGAGCTTGCGAACCTGCTGGGCGCGACGGCGAAGGAACTGACCTTCACGTCCGGCGGGAGCGAAGCGGACAACCAAGCCCTTCGCACCGCGGCGGCTTGGGGCAAGCGGAAGGGAAAAACGCATATCGTTTCGACGGCGTTCGAGCATCACGCCGTCCTGCATACGCTCGAGCAGCTCGGTCGGGAGGGCTTTGCAGTCACCCTGCTGGACGTGCATGAGAACGGGCTGGTGACGGCGGAGGAAGTCCGTGCGGCGATCCGACCGGATACCTGCCTGGTCAGCGTGATGTACGCGAACAACGAGATCGGAACGGTCCAACCGATCGCGGAGATCGGGAAAGTCTGCCGGGAGGCGGGCGTGCTGTTCCATACCGACGCCGTGCAGGCCGCCGGGCATCTGCCGATCGACGTGCAGGCGCAGAATATCGACCTGCTGTGCATTTCGGCGCACAAGTTCCACGGTCCGAAAGGGGTCGGGCTGCTGTACTGCCGCAAGGGGATCCCGCTCGCGACGCTGGTCGAAGGCGGCGCGCAGGAGCGCGGGAAGCGTGCGGGGACGGAAAACGTCGCCGGAGTCGTTTCGATGGCGGCGGCGCTGCGCGAAGCGGTCGACGGCATGGAGCGGAACGCCGCTTCCGTCGGCAGGCTGCGGGACCGGCTGATCGACGGGCTGAGCAGGATCCCGCACAGCGCCCTCAACGGCGACCGCACGTCGCGCCTGCCGGGGAACGTCAGCTTTTGCTTTGAAGGGATCGAGGGCGAATCGCTGCTGCTGCTGCTGGACCAGAAGGGCATCTGCGCGTCGTCCGGGTCCGCCTGCACGTCCGGGTCGCTGGACCCGAGCCACGTCCTGCTCGCGATCGGGCGTCCGCACGAAGTCGCGCACGGGTCACTGCGGCTGACGCTGGACGCGGAGAACACCGACGAAGAAGTGGACGAGGTCCTGCGTTGGGTCCCGTGGGCGGTCGAAAAGCTGCGCGGGATGTCCCCGGTCTGGAAAGAGCTTGAAGCGGGCGAAAAACAGTTCCTGCTGTGATATTGTCGAAAGGACGGACGAATTTTTATGGCACTCTACAGTGAAAAAGTGATGGATCATTTCACCCACCCGCGCAACGTCGGCAGTCTCCCGGACGCCAACGGCATCGGGGAGGTCGGCAACGCCCGCTGCGGCGACATCATGAAAATTTACCTCAAGATCGAAAACGACATCATCGTCGATGTGAAGTTTGAAACCTTCGGCTGCGGCTCCGCGATCGCCTCGAGCTCGATGGCGACCGAGATGATCAAGGGCAAGCCGGTCGATCAGGCGCTCGAACTGACCAATCAGGCGATCGCCGAGGCGCTCGACGGGCTTCCCGCCCACAAGCTGCACTGCTCCGTTCTGGCGGAGGAAGCGATCCGCGCCGCCATCGACGACTACAACAAGCGTTCCGGCAAAACGCCCGAAACGCCTGTTATTAAAGGTTAATTCCACGATACGCAAAAAACGGACCCGTTCGTCGGGTCCGTTTTTCCTTTGCCAAAGGAGCGGAAAACCGCATCCACGCCGTTTTCCCCTACTTGTTCTTCTTGAAATGGAACTTGTTCTCCGTCCCGTCGAACAGGCGGCGGATATTGGAGCGGTGCATAAAAATGAGCATCAAACCGATAAAAACCGAAAAGATGATCGCAGGCAGGGACGGAAGGGTCCCGCGCAGGGTGGCGCTGCAGTAGACGATCCCCGGCAGGGCGAACCCGGCGATGATGGAGCCGAGCGAAACGTACTGCGTGATCAGCACGGTGACGACAAAGAGCAGGAACGCGATAAGGAACACCTGCCAGTCGATCATCAAAACCATGGTCGCGGCGGTCAGAACGCCCTTTCCGCCCCGGAAATGGTAGTACAGCGGGAAGATATGCCCGAACATACAGAACACACCGGCGAAGTACGCCCCCCACTCGCCGCAGGCGACGATGCCGATGACGACGGACAGAAACTGCTTCGCGACGTCGCCGAGCAGGGTGAACAAGGCGGCCTGCTTGCCGTAGACGCGTGCCATATTGGTCAGACCGGCGTTGCCGGAGCCGTGCTTGCGGACGTCGTCGTGATAGCGCACACGCGAAACGATGATGGCGGCGTTCAGGCTGCCGAGCAGGTACGGCAGGACGCTGCAGACCAGCACCGCCGCGCAGAAGACGAGCGCTGCCTCCATCGATTTTCCGCTTTCGAGCAGGTCGCCGTGCAGCCAGTTGAGGAACCCCTGAAAAGTCTCATTTTCCCCGAGGTGCAGGCGTTCGGTCACGCCGAGCGCGGTCCAGAGCCACTGAAAGAATTGCAGCATCTCATTCGTCTCCTTTTTGCTTGATGATAAGCCGGATCGGCGTCCCGCCGAACCCGAACGTGTTCCGCAGGCAGTTTTCGATGTACCGCTGGTAGGAATAGTGGAACAGGGCGGCACTGTTGCAGAAGCAGGCGAAGGTCGGCGGATTGGTCCCGGTCTGGGTCATGTAGTAGAGCTTCAGGCGGCGTCCCTTGTCCGTCGGCGGCTGGACGCGGTCGGTGATGTCCGTCAGGAAATCGTTGAGCACGCCGGTCGTGATGCGTTTGCAGGATTCGCGGTAGACGTCGTTGACGAGCGGAAAGAGCTTGTCGAGCCGCTGCCCGGTCTTTGCCGAAACGAACAGGATCGGGGCGTAGGGCATATAGGCGAGCGCCGTGCGGACGCTCCTGACGAACGCGTCGTGCGTCTTGTTGTCCTTTTCGATCAGGTCCCACTTGTTGACGACGATCACGCTCGCCTTGCCCGCGTTGTGCGCGAGTCCCGCGATATGTTCGTCCTGGGACGTGATGCCCTCGTTCGCGTCGATAAGGATCAGGCAGACGTCGCTGTTTTCGACCGCCATGTTCGCACGCAGGACGCTGTACTTCTCGACGCGGTCCTCGATCCGCGCACTCCTCCGGATGCCCGCCGTATCGACGAGGACGTACCGCCCGAACGGATTGTCGACGTAGGTATCCACCGCGTCACGCGTCGTGCCCGCCATATCGGAAACAATGACGCGGTCCTCCCCGCAGATGCGGTTGATCAGCGAGCTTTTCCCCGCGTTCGGCTTGCCGATGACGGCGACGCGGATACGCCCCTCGTCGGCGGAAGGACCGTCCTCGGGCGGGAGCAGCTCCACGACGCGGTCGAGCAGATCGCCCGTGCCGGTGCCGCTCAGCGAGGAAAGCGGAAAGACCTCCTCAAACCCGAGGGCGTAAAACTCGTAGAACTCCGCCGGCGTTTCGCCGACGCTGTCCACCTTATTGACCGCGACGAGCACCGGCTTGCGCGCCTTGCGCAGCATGGTCGCGATGTCGCGATCGGCGTCCGTCAGTCCGCTCTTCAGGTCGCACAGGAACACCAGCACGTCCGCGTGCCGCACGGCGATCTCCGCCTGGTCGCGCATCTGCACGAGCAGCGGGCTGTCCGTCTGCGGCTCGATGCCGCCCGTATCGATCAGGCGGAAGGTCCGCCCGTTCCATTCCACGTCCCGGTAGAGGCGGTCCCGGGTCACGCCGGGGGTGTCCTCCACGATCGCGGTCCGCGCACCGGTCAGACGGTTGAACAGCGTGCTTTTGCCCACGTTCGGTCGCCCGATGACCGCAACGACTCCTTTAGCCATCCATTTTCTCTCCTTTATCGGTTCCAAGCAGTTTTGCAAGCAGGTCTCCCCCGTCCCGGTCCGTCACTTCGACCCGAACGCCCAGTTTCTCCCGCACGTCGTCAAGGCTGACGCCGTCGAGGAACAGGTCCCCCTCGTGGCGAAGCATATTCTCCGGCAGGAGCAGCACCTCCCCGAGCGGAAGCCCGGCAAGCTGGTCGATCAGGTCCCCGCCGGTCACAAGCCCGCTGACCGTGATGCTTTCGCCGAAGAAACGGTTGCGGATCGCGTGAACGTCCACGCGGAGCGACGGGAAACGGGCGCAGGCGAGCGACGCAAGCTCCCGCATATGCGCTTCGGCGGCGACGCCGGTCGCGATGCTGACGTGACGGCGCGACGGCGCGTCCGCGCAGTCCTCCAGCGCTTCGCGGAACTCCTCGGCGTGCAGCCGGAGCATCCCGACGCCGTTTTCCAGCTGGGGGTAATCCTCGTAGGCTTCCGCAGGCGGGATCGGCAGGACGGCGGTCAGGTAGAATTCGTCCGACGCGTACACCGTCCGCGACCCACGCGTCCGCAGGCATTCCGCCGCTTTCCGTTCGACGCGTCGGATCACGTCCCGGGCGGAATCCGCGTCGTAGGGCATGATCTCCGTCAACCCTTCGCGGTGGGCGGTCATGCCGCACGGAACGCACGCGACGCTTTCGAGGTTTTCAAGTTTACATAATTCGTCCATCGAGAATTCCAGCTCGTCGCCGTCGTTGATCCCCCGACAGAGTACCAACTGTGCGTTGATGCGGATCCCGCCGTCGTCAAGCTGCTTCAGGTAGCGCAATTTCTCCCCGGCAAACCTGTTTCGCATCATTTTTACGCGAAGTTCGGGGTTCATCGTGTGGACCGAAACGTTGACCGGGGAAATTCGCATCCGAACGATGCGCTCGACGTCGCCGTCCTTCAGGTTCGTCAGGGTGACATAATTCCCCATCAGGAAGGACAGGCGTTCGTCGTCGTCCTTGAAGTAGACGGTTTCACGCATCCCCGGGGGGTTCTGGTCGATAAAACAGAAGATGCAGTTGTTCGCACAGCGCTTCTTCTCGTCCATCAGGTAACTGCCGAATTCCAGCCCCAGTTCCTCGTAGACGCGGTTGCGCAGGCGGAACGTCAGTTCCTCCCCGCCCCTGGAAACGGTCAGAACGCAGTGCGGGTCGGTCGCGAAGAAACGGTAATCCAGCACGTCCCGGATCGGCTCGCCGTTGACCGTCAACAGCAGGTCGCCGGGGCGGACGCCCGCCTTCGCCGCGGGACTGCCGGGCTGTACGCTCCGAATCTCTACCATTCGTCCTTTTCCTCCCCAAAACGCCACAGCACGAAAAAGGCGTGCCGCTCGGTGCCGTAGTAGCTGAGCAACACGCTTTTCTTTACGCCTTTTCTTCCTCGATCTTCAAGACTTCTCTGCGGCGATAGTATCCGCAGGACTTGCAGACGCGGTGAGAAAGGTTGTACGCACCGCACTTCGGACACTTCATCATGCCGGGAAGCTCCAGCTTCCAGACGGCGGAGCGGCGCTTATCGCGCCTCGCTTTGGAGACTTTTCTCTTGGGAACTGCCATCTCTCATATACCTCCTTTGTATGCTCAATCTTCTTCGTCAAAAAATTTTTGCAGGACGTCCCAGCGGGGATCCCGTTCGCGCAGATCGCAGGAACACTGCGTGACGTTGCGGTCGCAGCCGCAGACCGGACACAGTCCGAGGCAATCCTCCCTGCAAAGGAACCGACCGGGCAACTCCAGCAAAAGCTGGCACCGCACGACCTCAGAAAGGTCCAGACACCCGTCCTCGAGCAGCAGGAACTCCTCCGTATCCTCCCCGGCGAGCGTTTCCGCCAGCCGATAGGACATCGGGAACCGAAAGACCCTGCGGAACGACCGGCAGCACCGCGCACAGCGAAATTCGCCGTCCAGCGCAAGCTCCCCTTCGAGCGTCAGGCACCCGGCGTGGTTTTCCACCCGCCCGGACGCCGAAAGCACGCCCGAAAGCAGATCGTCGGAAAATTCCTTCGCGTCCCCGCCCGCAAGCGAGCGTTCCTCCGCGAACGGCAGGACCTTCACCGATTCGCCGATAAGCTCCCGCAGATCCAGCACCATCGGCTCCGTCCCCTTTCCGCCTGCGCTTTCCGGCAGACCGCGACGGTCGCCGTGCAATTACGTTCTATTATATCGAATCCAAACGGATTTGTCAAGACCTTTTTTGCACCTTTCCGCATTTTTTGCCGTTTCTTTTTCCCCGTCCGCACGCTTTTTCCAGAAAAAGGTTGCGTTCGGAAAGATTTTGTGGTAGTATAGTTCCGCCCCCGAAAACCAAAACTAACCTTGCCAAAGACAAAACAACCGGGAAAGGATTGGTTTTCAAAGAATGTTCTGCATGAAGAAACTCATTGCCGGTCACCGTATGGTCTGCAACATGATCGGCGTCGCCGTCGGCGTCGGGCTGGGCGTACTGGCGGCAAACCTTGCGGTCAACAGCTGCTCCTGCGCCTGCAGCCTGAAGAAGAAGGCGAAGAAAGCGTTCAAAGCCCTCGAGGACAAGATGGACTGCTGACCGGGCGGGAAACCCTTTTTTGGGGGGCAAACCCGATCACGGCGGCTCGTGCTACGACTGCGTCGTGCGACTGCGTCGTGCGACTGCGTCGTGCGACTGCGTCGTGCTCGCCTTGTTCCGGCTTTTCCCCCCAAATACCCCCCCTTTGATCGAAAAACGTCTCGGCTTGCGCCAATGCTGACGCCGCCTTCGCCGTTTTTCTCTGGATGTGTTTCGGAACCGGCTCATGTCCGTCTCCGAAACGATATTTGAATTGTATTTTACTTAGGAGGAACCGTTTTGACAAGATCCATCGGGGACCGGCTGGAGCTGGTCGCGGAATTGCTGCATACATACGGACCGTTCCGCTGCATGGCGGACGTCGGTTCGGACCATGCGCTGCTCGCCCTGCGCGCACTCGACCGCGGGGACGCCGCGTTCGCCGTCGCGTCCGACCTGCGTCCGGGTCCGCTCGCACGCGGACGGGCCAACGCCGCGTCGCACGGATGCGGGGAGGACCGCATCCGCTTCCGCCTGTCGGACGGATTCGACGGGCTGGGCGAATTTGCATTCGACTGCGCCTGCGTCTGCGGCATGGGGGGCGAGCTGATCGCCGAACTGCTGAAACGGTACGGTCCGCGACCGACCTGCCGCTTCCTTCTCCAGCCGATGACCGCGCAGGACGACCTGCGGCGCTTCCTGTGGGAGAACGGCTACCGCATCGACCGCGAAGCGTTCACCTGCGAACGGAACCGCCCCTACGCCGTCCTCGCCGTCCGCTGCACCGGAGAAGCCCCGCAGCCGTACCGCTACGCCGACCTGTTCCTCGGCAAGGAGCGTCCGCGGACCGCCGCCTTCGCCGCCTACGCCGAAAAAGTCCGCACGCAGGCGGAAAAACGGCTGTCCGGGCGGCTTGCGCGTGGGCTGGACCCGACGGACGAGCAAAGCCTGCTCGCCGAGATCGCACGGATGCGGTAAGGAACGCTCCCCCGCAGCGTTTCCCCGTTTATAACCTCCAAAAAAGCAAAGCGGCTCGATACCGCCCGTCGGCGTCGTATGGAACCGCTTTTGTTTTTTCTTTTTGCGTCAGCCGTCGGTCGCGACGACCGAGCCGTCGCCGTCGTAACGGGTGGTTTCCGTCCGGGTCCCGTTCTCGTCGTAAGAGAAGGTATAGCGATATGCGACCGACCCGTCGCCGTTATAATGGATCTCTTCCGTCTTGTTTCCGTTCTCGTCATAGGCGAAGGTCTCGTGCCAGTCTACCGACCCGTCAGCGTTGTACACGACCCATTCCGTATTGTTTCCGTTTTCGTCGTAACCGTAGGTCTCGCGATATGCGACCGACCCGTCGTTCTCGTATTTGACCTTTTCCGTCTGGTTCCCGCGTTCGTCATAGGCGTAGGATTGGTGCAATGTGACCGCCCCGTCGCCGTCGTATGTGGTCCATTCCGTTTGGTTCCCGTTTTCGTCGTAGGTACGCGTGTCGCGTTGTCTGACCGACCCGTCTGCGTCATAATCCGTCCATTCCGTCACGTTTCCGTGCTCGTCGTAAGCGTAGGTGTCGCGCCATGCCGACCCGTCGGCGTCGTAATGGATCTCTTCGGTTTTGTGTCCGTTTCCGTCATAGGCGTAAGTCTCGCGCCAGTCTACCGACCCGTCGGCGTTGTATGAGACCCACTCCGTTTTGTTTCCGTTTTCGTCATAGGCGTAGGTAGAACGGTCCAGCAACGTCCCGTCGGCGTCATAATCCGTCCATTCTGTTTGGTTCCCGTTTTCATCGTAGGTGAAGGTACTGCGTTCCAGCAGCGTCCCGTCGCCATCGTACACGTGCGCTTCCGTCTGGGTCCCGTTTTCGTCGTAACCGTAGGTCAGGCGGTTCTTCACCGTTCCGTCGGAGTTGTATGTGAGTTTTTCCGTCACCTTTCCGCTTTCGTCGTAGGTTTCGCGATACCGCGTCTCCCCGTCGTAGCCGTATACGACCTGTTCCGTCGTCGTCCCGCTTTCGTCGTGGGATCCGCTGCCCGACCCGTCGCCGCACGCGGAAAGCAGCGCCGCCGCGAGAAGGAACGTCAGCGCCAGGAGCAGACCGAATGGTTTTTTGCAGCACATGGAAAATCACTCCTTTTTATATTTTTTGAAAAAAATGCAAAAGCAGTATACCACAACGCGACCGCAAAGTCAAGGTTTTTCCATCTTTTTCCTATGCGACGCAAAAACGAACACTCGCCCGTTTCGGCTCCCGCCGAAGTTCTTCAGGAAAGCCGTAAATATTCCCGGAGCAGGTCCGCGACGCCCTGCGCCATGACCGCGTAGCCGGCGTCGTTGGGGTGGAGCAGGTCGCCGAAGCAGTTTTCCGGCATATTCGCCTCGGAAAAGGAGCGCATATCGTAGAAGGACAGATCGTAGCGCTCCCGGTACTTCTCGTACAACTGCGCCTGCCATTCCAGAATGTAGTCCGCCGCATAGGTGGCGTCCCCGTAGTAGACCGGGCAATTCATCAGGATGAAGCGGGCGTCCGCGTTCCGTTCGTGCAGGGCGGACAGCAGGTCGGAGAAGCCCTTCTCGAACTGCTCCCGGTCCACGCCGTAGGACTCGACGATGTCCGGTCTGGAATCGTTGGTCCCGAGCATGACGGTGAACAGGTCCACGCCGGGGCAGTCCCGCAGCGCTTCGGGGTACTTTTCACACTGTAAATAAGACGCCCAGGTGTCTCCGCGCATGGTCATGCCGCTGCACCCGTAGTTGACCGCTACGCAGTCCCGCCAAAGGATCCGATTGAGCGAATCGGGATAGGCGTTCGAGCGGTCCGCCGCCCCGACGCCGGCGGTGATGCTGTCCCCGATACAGCCGACCACCGTCAGGTGATACTCCCCTTCCAGCGAAAAGTCGGCGGGCACCTCCCAATCGCCGTCCTGCCCGTCCAGCACCTCCAGAAAGCGGTCCACGCTGTGGTAGGTGGTCCCGCAGGCGCCGCCGAGGAAGCACAGCGAATCCCCCGACATCGCGACCGTATAGAAGTCCGTCCCGCCGACGGCGAGGGCGTCTGCCGCCTCCCGCTTCGCGCCGCCGACCAAAATTTCGCACGCCTGCGCGGGGGACGCGTCGGAGCGGACCGGAAGTTTGACGCCGGTGCGACGCTCCAGCTCCCGCTGTAACCGCTCGGCGGTGATTTTATGAAATTCCCGCTCCTGCCCGTGCGAGAGCGCGTACGGCGGCAAAGCGGGGTCGCCGCGTTCGGCGTACACGATGGAAAAGTCGGACAGCGGTCTGCCGCCGACGGTAAGCGCTTTGGGCGTCGTTCGTTCGCGGATGCGTTTCATCAAAAAATATCCCCTTTCGGCTCCATTCGCCTTAAGAGTAGCACATCTTCGCAGGGATGTCAATGTTTTTTTCGCCCCCACGGCGGGGCGGGACGCAAAAAGAAGCGGGAGGGATTGACATTTTGCCGGACAAGTCGTATAATTTGAACACACCCCCTCGCAAATCGAAAGATCCCTTTCCGCACCGAAGGAGGCATCGCCATGCACTACCGCATCGCCGTCTGCGACGACGGGGACGAGGACCGCCGCGTCCTCGCCGAACTGACCGCCCGCTGGGCGAACCTGAGACGCCATACCGTCGAGATCTCGACCTTCCCCTCCGCCGAGAACTTCCTGTTCCGCCGTGCGGACGCGGGCGAACGCGGATTCGACCTGCTGCTTCTGGACATCGAAATGACCGGCATGGACGGCGTGACGCTCGCAAAGACCCTCCGAAAAGGAAACGACAACGTCCAGATCGTCTTTATCACCGGCTACGCGGACTACATCGCCGAGGGCTACGAAGTCGAAGCGCTCCACTATCTGATGAAGCCGGTCAAGGCGGACAAATTCTTCTCCGTCCTCGACCGGGCGGCGGAGAGGCGGACGAAGGACGAAAAACTGCTCCACTTCACGCTCGGTGGGGAGACGGTGCGCCTGCCGGTGTACCGCATCCGCTACGCGGAAGTGTCCGGCAACTACGTCACCCTGCACGCCGAAGAAACGCTGACCGTCAAAATGACCCTCGGCGAGCTGGAAAAGCAGCTCGACGACCGATTCTTCCGGGCGGGTCGTTCCCTGCTCGTCAACCTGACGCAGATCGGACGGGTGTCCCGGACGGAACTGCGGATGCTGGACGGGACCGTCCTGCCCCTGCCGCGGGGCGCGTACGAAAGCGTCAACCGC
The DNA here is from genome assembly GCA_947627335.1 of uncultured Clostridia bacterium. Taxonomy (GTDB): domain Bacteria; phylum Bacillota; class Clostridia; order Oscillospirales; family CAG-382; genus Coliplasma. The sequence goes on from CANQVQ010000015.1 coordinate 13,073, forward strand.
GCCATCATCGAGCGGACCTGAAACGCGAAGGAGAGAAACCCATGGGACTGTTTTCCAAAGCCGTCGATAAGCGCATCGCCGCCTATCAGCGGGAACTCATTGAAACGCACTACCGGGAAGTGGACAATATGTACCGCCAGGTACGGGGCTGGCGGCACGACTACCGCAACCATATCCAGACCATGAAGGCGTACGCCGCCGTCGGGGATCTGGACGCCATCCGGCGCTACCTCGACCTGCTCGACAAGGACCTGACCACCGTCGACACGGTTTTCAAGACCGGCAACCCCGTCACGGACGCGATCCTCAACTCGAAAATTTCCCTCGCGAAAGCAAGGGGCATTCGCGTGGTCGCAGACGCCCACGTCCCGAACCGGCTCAAATTCTCGGAGATCGACCTGTGCTGTATCATCGGCAACCTGTTCGACAACGCGATCGAAGCGAGCGTGCGCCTGCCCGAAGAGCAGCGGGTCATTCGGGTCTATATCGACCTGCGCGGTACGCAGCTCTACATCTCCTTCACCAACCTCACGGCGGGAAAGAAACTGCAAAAGGTGAACGGGCGGTTCCGAAGCACCAAGGGAGAGGGACACGGGTTCGGGCTGGTCCGCATCGACGCGATCGTCGAACGGCTGGGCGGGTACCTCAGCCGCAACAGCGAGGACGGGGCGTACACGACGGAGATCCTGCTCCCGCAGGCGTGAAACGGGCGTAAAAAATGCAATTCGTCCTCAAGAATCGCAATTCGTCCCCGAAAAACGACGATTCGTCCCCGAAATCGTCCGGGGACGTTTTTCCGTGGTAGAATGGACGGCAGAAAGGACGGTGATTTCGCGTGGCGAAACCCAAAACCGAAAAACCGAAGTACGGCGTCTGCTCGAACGTCGGCTTCATGCTCCGTCTCGCGTGGACGAACGGCGAAAAGAAGGTCCCGCTGCTGACCGTCGCGGTCGCTCTTTTGGCGGTCGCGTCGAACCTGGTCGGGCTGTACCTGTCCCCCGTGATCCTCTCGGCGGTGGAAAGGCACGTCCCGTTCGGGGAACTGCTGTTGACCATCCTGGGGTTCGTGCTGGCGTCCATGACGGTGTCGTCGCTGTCGTCCTACGTCGGGTCGAACGTGTTGTACGGCAGGGTGACGGTGCGAATGCTTATCATCAACCGAATCAGCCAAAAGTCGTCAAACACCTCCTACCCCAATTTAGGCAAGGAGCGTTTCCAAAACCTACAGCACAAAAGCGGAGTAAGCGCGCAAAGCAACGACAAAGCGACCGAGGCGGTCTGGGGAACGCTCGGCGACCTGCTGACCAACCTGCTCGGCTTTGCCTTCTACGTCGGACTGCTTTCGACGGTCCAGCCGGTCCTGCTCGCCGTCATCGTCGCGACCAGCGCCGTGAACTACTTCGTCGGAAGGTATGTGTACGCGTACGGCTACCGCCACCGCGAGGAGGAATCCGAGATCTACAAACGGATCAACTACTATTCCGGCCTTGCCACGGATACGGGGTACGGCAAGGAGATCCGCATCTTCGGACTTCGCCCGTGGCTGACCGAACTGCGGGACAAATCGATGCGTGCGCTGACCGCGTTCCGGCGGAAATGCCAGACCGTCTACCTCTGGGCGAACGCCGCCGACCTGCTGACCGCGTTCCTGCGAAACGGCGTCGCCTACGCGTACCTGATCTCACTGGTCCTGCGGGAGGGGCTGGACGTTTCGGCGTTCCTGCTGTACTTCTCCGCCGTGGGCGGGTTCTCCGGCTGGATGTCCGGCATTTTAGGCGGGCTGAACACCCTGCACAACCAGTCGTTGGATCTCTCCACCGTCCGGGAATTTTTGGATTACGACGAACCGTTCCGCTTTTCCGGCGGCGACCCGCTGCCGGACGGTCCTTCCCATGAGCTGCGGCTGGAGGACGTTTCCTTCCGCTATCCCGGCGCGGAAAAGGACGCGCTGTCCCACATCGATCTGACCCTCCGCCCCGGCGAAAAGATCGCCGTCGTCGGGCTCAACGGCGCGGGGAAAACCACGCTGATCCGCCTGCTGTGCGGCTTCCTCGACCCGACCGAAGGGCGGGTGCTGCTGGACGGGAAGGACGTGCGGGATTTCAACCGTGCGGAATACTACACGCTGTTTTCCGCCGTGTTCCAGAATTTCTCCCTGCTCGCCGCGACCGTCGAAACCAACGTCGCCCAGACGGAGGACGGCATCGACGAAGAACGGGTGCAGGACTGCTTAGACAAGGCGGGGCTGACCGAAAAGGTGGAAAGCCTGCCGAGCGGGCGCAGGACGTACCTGAACCGGGAAGTCTACGATGACGCGGTCCTGCTTTCCGGCGGCGAAACGCAGCGGCTGATGCTGGCGCGTGCGCTCTACAAGGACGCGCCGTTCCTCTTCCTCGACGAACCGACGGCGGCGCTCGACCCCATCGCGGAAGCCGACCTGTACCAACGGTACGACGAGATGTCGCGCGGAAAATCCTCCGTCTACATCTCCCACCGGCTCGCGTCCACCCGTTTCTGCGACCGCATCCTGCTGCTGGCGGACGCGCACATCTGCGAGGAAGGGACGCACGAGGAACTGCTTCGCCGGAACGGCAAGTACGCCGCCCTGTTCGAAGTGCAGAGCAAATACTACAAGGAAGGGGGAACCGAAGATGAAGCGGAAACGCGATAAAAAGACCGTCCCGCTGGGCAAGGCGCTGCGGCTTTCCTTCCGCGTTTTGCGGCTCTGGTACAAGCGGTATCCGGGCATAATCCTGTCCCGCGTCGCCACGACCGTCTGGTGGTCGCTGACCCCGTACGTCGGCATCTACCTTTCCGCCCTCGTCGTGGACGAATTGGCGGGCGCACGGGACCCGGACCGGCTGAAAACGCTGGTGCTGCTCACGCTGTTCGCCGCCGCGGCGGTCTCGCTCGGCTCGGCGCTGCTCGGGCGGTGGCGGGGCATACAGAACGGCGGGATGTGGTGGACAATGCAAAATATGCTCAAGGACAAATTTCTGGAAATGGACTATGTGGACACGGAGAGCACCGGGACGTCCTCCCTGTATACGAATATTTGTAATCATATGAATAGTAACGGCTGGGGAATCACGTTCGCGGTCGACATCATGGAATCCATGCTCTCGGCGGTCCTGCGGCTCTTCGGCGGGGTCTCCCTGACGGTCTCCCTGTTCGTCAGCCGCGTCCCGGACGGCGCGGGCGCGTACAAGGCGCTCGACCACCCGCTGACGGCGCTGTTCGTCATCGCCGTCCTGCTCGCGCTCACCTGCCTGTCTCCCATGCTGGGCAACCGGGCGGGGCGCTACTGGGCGGAACACGCGAACGACCACAAATTCGCCAACAGTTTTTTCAGCTTTTTCGGCAACCTCGGCACCATTCGGGAATACGCGGAAGACGTCCGCATCTACCGGCAGTGGGATTTCTGCGATAAGTACGGCATGGCGAAAGACTACACCTTTGGCTCCAAAGGCGTCTTCGCGAAACTGGCGCGGGGACCGATGGGCGCGTATTCCGCCGCGTCCGCCGCCGTTTCGGTGGCGTTCACCGGGGCGGTGTACCTGTTCGTCTGCCTGAAAGCGTGGGCGGGGGCGTTCGGGCTGGGCGCGGTCACGCAATACGTCGCGTCCGTGTCGCGCATGGCGCAATCGGTCGGCAAACTGGTCGGCGCGCTCGGCGATTTGCGGAACAACGCCCCGTTTTTGGAACTGAACTTCGCCTTCCTCGACATTCCGAATAAGATGTACCAAGGCAGCCTGACCGTCGAAAAGCGGCGGGACCGCAAGTACGAGGTGGAATTCCGCGACGTGTCCTTCCGCTACCCCGGCAGCAAAACGTATGCCCTGCGGCACGTCAGCATCAAATTCGAGATCGGCAAACGGCTCGCCGTCGTCGGGCAGAACGGCAGCGGAAAGACCACGTTCATCAAACTGCTCTGTCGGCTTTACGACCCGACCGAAGGGGTGATCCTGCTCAACGGCATCGACATCCGCAAGTACAACTACGCGGAATATATGCAAATTTTCTCTATCGTGTTCCAGGATTTCAAGCTCTTCGCGATGAAGCTGGGCGAAAACGTCGCCGTGAAGACCGCCTACGACGAAGAGCGGGTGAAGGACTGTCTGGAGAAAGCGGGCTTCGGCGAACGGCTCGCGGAACTGCCGGACGGGCTGGAAACCTACCTATATAAAAAACTCAGCGAGAAGGGCGTGGACATCTCCGGCGGGGAGGCGCAGAAAATCGCCATCGCCCGTGCGCTCTGCAAGGATTCGCCGTTCATCGTCCTCGACGAGCCGACCGCCGCGCTCGACCCGCTCGCCGAGGCGGAGATCTACGCGAAATTCAACGACATCGCCGGCGACAAGACCGCCATTTACATCAGTCACCGCCTGTCCTCCTGCAAGTTCTGCGACGAGATCCTGGTTTTCGACGAGGGACGCGTCGTCCAGCAGGGCACCCACGCCGCACTCGAATCCGACGTCGGCGGGAAGTACCACGAACTCTGGCACGCCCAGGCGCAGTATTACACGGAGTGAAAATAATTTTGGGGGGGCAAACGCAATCGCGTTTGTCCCCTTTTTTTGCAAGCGAACGAAAAAAGAGGGCATTTCACGCAAAAAAATTGTAAGAAAATCAAAAAAACCTCTTTACAATTGCCAAAAATTGTGGTATGATACGAATAGAACCAAAAATCTCAAAAGAAAGGAACCAAGTCATGAAAAAATCATCCGTTATCGCACTTCTCTTGGTGTTTGCCATGGTGGCGGCGACCGTATGTGCGGCGTTTGTTTTCGTTCAGGCGGATACAGACGACACGCATACGTTCTGGTTGACGCACTATGACGACGGCTTTTCCGAAGGCGCCGGTGTCGTATTCACCGAGACCGACTCCGCCGGAGGCTGGTGGCTCCACGTGGCGTTCAAGCCCGTTGCCGGAGTCGCCGACACCTATGAAATCACCGAAATTACCAACGGCATTGCCGACGGTAAAGCCACGGCGGTCACGAAACCGGAAGGCGGTTTCGTCTACGGTATCAACGTCGGCAACGACTACTCCAAAGGTGGTACCGAAGAGGGCACCAACTTCACCAGCACGAACTGCAACGAAGCCGTCGCGTACGCACAGACCTGGAAGGTCGGCGACATGTTCACCATCTCCGGTCTGGATCTCACGAACAAAACCGTCCCGACCACTACCAGTGATAAGAAATGGTACGACCCGTCCTACGTCTGCACGGCGACGATCAAGCCGTACACGCCGCCCGCTCCCCCCGCAACAGTCACCTGGAAGGCACTGTATGGCGAAGTTGAGCTGCACGGCACCAACAACAAAATCGAGAACCTCGGAAACGGCAATCGTCAGCTGGACGCCACTGCTTGGTCGGGCAACCTCGAGTTTGTCGGCTTCAAGAATATGCAGACGAAGAGCATCGTCGTGGAAATCGACCTCGATTTCGGCGAAGCCAAACCGATCGGTTCCGTTTACATGGACTTCTTCCGTGACAACGACCCGACCTCCGGCTCGAACATCTATATGCCGAACAGCGTGGTCGTCGAAGTTTCCAACGACGGAGAGAACTATTACAACCTCTCCGGCGGCGACGAGAATATCGCTGTCTCGGAAGGTGAAAACCTGAAGGTCAACACCGTTACCGTGGACTTCTCCACGCGTGCGTCCATCAACGCCCGTTACCTCAGAGTGACGGTTTCCACCGATAAGCGGTACTTCTTCCTGACCGAAATCGGTGTGACCGACGGCAAAGCGGATGTCACGCCGATCAGCGCGGACGAAGCGTTCAAGTATGACACGGAAAACGAAACGAAGAACTACGGCATCGCCGTGTTCGATACGGCGGGAACCTACAACCTGAATTCCAACGCCGACCCGCAAGCCTTCAACGGCTCGCAGATTACGGTCGCGGCTTGGGACGAAGCGGCGAACGCGTATAAGATTCGCTTCAACGAGTGCAACGTCTGGCAGAACGGCGGCAACTCTCACCCGACGGAGTCCGTCACCCTCGCGGAAGGCGAAATCATGGTCGCAATCCAGACGCCGGGAAGCCTCTCGGATGACCCCGTCACCAGCTACGGTTCCCAGGTAAAATGGATTATGCGCGGCGCGAAGGTAGGCGACTACATCGTTCTGGACAAGGACGCGAAAACCTTCAAACTGGTCCAGCCCGAAGCCAAGATCCTCTACAACCTCCTCGGCGAGCTGAAGAAGACCGATACGAGTGATTACACCATCACGGTCAACAGCGACAGCTCCGTCACCGTCACGCTGAAGAGAGACGCGAGCCAGGGCGACGCCATCGTCATCGCGGACAACATCGGCGCGAAGGTCGATTTGAGCCATGCCGGCGTCTACTATGTGGGCGATTACACCAGCACGGCGGAGAATCCGGAATTCCGGCTCCATTACGGTCGCGTCAGTGGCGGCACGCCCAGTGTCGGCGACCTGTACAGCACGAACGAGAACGTCATCGATTCCGGCAAAAAGAACTCGTGGTTCAACTGGGACTTCGGCGCATACGTATCCGGTAAAAATTACAACGTCGAAGGCGGAAACGAGCTCAAGGATATTGCAATCACCAGCGGCAAAGCCGGCGATACCTACACCTTCCGGACGCTCGCGTTTGTCAACGCGAACAACATGATGACGGTCGGCACGCCGCTCGTCACCCGTGACGACCTGTCGCGCAACATCGCGCTGAACAAGACCTACACCGGCGCAGAGCCGTATCAAGGCAAATACAATGCGCCGCTGACGGACGGCGTCGCGTCGGATGCGCTCTCCTACGACAACCAGTGGTTTGGATTCTACTGCAATGCGAGCGCGACCGAAATGAACGCTCCGAATCATGTCGGTACGCTGGTGATCGACCTCGGAACCGTTTCGACGATCCAGAGCGTCCGCGTCAACACCTATGTCGGTCCGTCTACGTCCGGCATCACGGCGCCGGACTCCGTCAAAGCGGAATACTCCGTGGACGGTCTGACCTACACGCAGATCGGCACGACGCTCAAGCCGACTGCCAACAATGACGACCAGGTCCAATGGCTGGGATTCGATTCCGGATATAACGTTCTGGGTCGTTACGTCAAACTGACGGTCGGCGTTCCCGGCACGTTCGTCTTCCTCAACGAAGTCGAAGTCATCGGGCTTCCGTATGCCGAAGAAGCCGTCGAAGTCGACGGTGACCTGAACGATACCGGTTACGTCAATGCGGATTGGGTTTCTGATAGCTATCAGCAAAACGAAGCTTCGGCAAATGTGACGCCGAAAGACCTTGCCGGTAAGTTCACGGTTCGCATGGACAAAAACAGAGTCTACTACGCCATTCAGATCGATAACACCATCGCCCCGAACATCACGAAGGCGTATGCCGACACGATTGCCGGGAAGGGCGGCGTGCTCACCGCGAGCGACGCGCAAACCGACACCTATACCGCGACCGGCGCAACTTCGTTCCGTATCTGGCTGCGTACCAACAACGAGAAGCGTTATCTGGTCGACGTGCAGTACCTCGGTGAGGAACTCGGCTGGGTCGCGACCCGTACGATCTTCCTTGCCGACTCTGGCAAGACCTGGGATGATCTCAAGGTCAGCGAAGAAGACGGAAACGTCGCGGTCAAATATGACTACACGACGCGCACTCTGACGGCGGAGATCGCTCTCGACAAAGCGACGTGGGGCATCGAAGATACGATCGGCACGTTCGTCAGCTTTGGTGAGAACTATGACGGCGCGAAGAACCAGTATCTGCACATAACCAAACAGCTAATCGGGGAAGATGCCGAAAAGACGATGACGAACGGCTACCTTTGCAAAGGCTATTCGACTGACACGGACACCATTCCGTACGTTTGGTTCAACGGCACGATCGGCAACGTCACCTACGCGGATTACGCCGCAGTCACCGAAGCGATCGTGAACGCTTCCCTTCTGAGCGAAGCCAACTACACGGCGGATTCCTGGAAGGTTCTGCAGGATGCGATCAATGCGGTTGATTACAGCAAGCACGCCGACGAGCAGGCAGCGGTTGACGCGATGGCGAAAGCGATCACGGACGCCGTCAACGCTCTGGAGTACAAGGGCGCGAACTACGACGCAGTGAACGACGCGAAAGCGAAGGCAGCGCTGCTCGTGGAATCCAACTACACGCCGGAATCCTGGAAGGTTCTGCAAGACGCGCTCGCCGCGGTCGTCGATGGCAAGAAAGCCAACGAGCAGGCGGAAGTCGACGCGATGGCGCAGGCGATCCTCGATGCGATCGACGCACTCGTGAAAGTTCAGGACGCTCCGATCGGCGACGCGAATTACACCGCTGTCAACGAGATGAAGAGAATCGCTGAGGCTCTGAACGAAAGCGACTACACGCCGGAATCCTGGAAGGTTCTGCAGGACGCGCTCGCCGCGGTCGTAGATGGCAAGAAAGCCAACGAGCAGGCGGAAGTCGACGCGATGGCGAAAGCCATTGCCGACGCGATCATCGGTCTTGTTCCGGTCGAGCCTACCACGCCGGATACGTCCGACACCTCGTCTGATACCTCGTCTGACACGTCCGACACCTCGTCTGACACGTCCGACACCTCGTCCGCCACGTCCGACACCTCGTCTGGTACGTCCGACACTTCGTCTGACACCTCGTCCGGCACGTCCGACACCTCGTCTGACACCTCGTCTGACACCTCGTCCGACACTTCGTCCGCGACTTCGTCTGACACCTCGTCTGACACCTCGTCCGGCACGTCTGACACCTCGTCCGGCACCTCGTCCGCGGCTTCGTCCGATGCTTCGAGCAACGCCGGTTCGAGCAGCGCCGCTTCGAGCGACAGCCCGCACACGGGCGACAGCGGCATTGTGATCTTCGCAGTGCTTGCAGTGCTCTCGCTGGCCGGTACGATCGTCGCGGTTCGTATCAGACACTGATCTCACGAACCATTCGTAAAACCTAATTCCTCGGGCGGGACCGCGTAAACGGTCCCGCCCTTCGTTTTGCCCGTGGGGGGTGCGCCGTGGGGGGTGTCCCTTTGCGCCTTGACCATGGGCGCAAATCGTGGGGGTACGTCGCTTTGCCTGTGGGGTGCGTCTCTTTCGCGCTTTGCCCATAGAT
>CANQVQ010000016.1 GCA_947627335.1 uncultured Clostridia bacterium
GAAGAAGGCTCGTCGGCGGTCAGGCACGCGCCGGTCGGGTTGTTCGGGAACGCCAGCACGAGCGCTTTCGTGCGGGGGGTGATCGCCGCACGAAGCTCCTCCGCCGTCAGCTTGAAACCGTTCTCCTGCCGGAGCGGAATGGTGACCGGCGTCCCGCCCGCGAGCGAAACCAACGGCGCATAGCAGACGAAACAGGGTTCCGGCACCAGCACCTCGTCCCCCGGGTTGACCGTCGCACGGATCGCAAGGTCGATCGCCTCGCTCCCGCCGACGGTGACGATGATCTCGGTTTTCGGGTCGTATTCCAGCGCAAAACGGCGCTTCTGGTAGGCGGCGATCTGCTCGCGCATCTCGAGAAGCCCGCTGTTGGACGTATAGTAGGTTTTCCCCTCCTCCAGCGAGCGGATGCCCGCGTCGCGGATATGCCAGGGGGTGACGAAATCCGGCTGACCGACGGTCAGGGAGATGACGTCCTTCATCTCGTCCAGCACGTCGAAGAATTTCCGAATGCCGGACGGGCGGATACCGACGATCTGCCGGTTGAGTCGTGTCGTAGGATCAAACATCACCAACTGTTTCCTCTCTGGTCGGTTTCGCGGGGCTGAAACACCACGTCGTTGTCCTTATACGTCTGCAAAACGAAGTGGGTCGCCGTGGAAGTCACGCCGTCCATCGTCGCGAGCTTTTCCGCGACGAACAGCGCCACGTCCCGCATACTCTCCCCTTCCACGAACAGCGCAAGATCGAATCCGCCGGACATCAGGAACACGCTCTTGACCTGCGGATACTGCGCGACGCGCTCCGCGACGGCGCCGAAGCCCTTGTCCCGCTGCGGAATGGTCTTCAGTTCGATGAAGGCGCGGACCATGCGCCGATCGGTCTTTTCCCAGTTGACGACGGTTTTGTAGGAAAGAATGGTCCCGTCCGCTTCGCAGGCGGAGATCTCCTTCGCGACGTCCTCCTCCGTGCGCCCGAGCATGACCGCGAGGGTCCTGGCGTCGAGATGGGCGTCGTTTTCCAAATAGGATAGAATGGTGTTCTTATCGTTCATGACAGTACCTCCGAAATCAGAATAGGATACGGCTTGCGTTCGCGGAACACGGTCAGATAGCGGAAGCCGGCTTCCTCGGCAAGCCGCGCACCCTCCCGCAGCCCGGTCCCCACGTCGCCGGGGACGTGCGCGTCGCTTCCAAGGGTCAGGAATTCCCCGCCCAGTTCGCGGTAGAGCTTCAGCAGCTCCAGCCCGGGGTCCGGGATCGGCAGGTGCGCCGCCGGATTCCGCAGGGCCGCCGTATTGATCTCCAACGCGATCCCGCGCTCCGCGAGCTTGCGGAAGAGGGGGGAAAACTGCTCCCGCTCCCCGCCGGGCAGCCCGGTGATCTCCCGCCGCTTCCCGACCGGCAAATACCGCAGCGGGTAGCAGATATGCGTCTGCACGTCCACCGGCGTTTCCGATGCGACGGTATACAGGAGCGACAGGTACTCCCGCCACATTTCGCGCAGCGTCCCGTCCGGCAGGTCCGCGTTCCGCACGTCGTAGAAGTCCACCCCGTTCGACAGATGATGCACCGAACCGAGCACCACGTCGTAGGGGCGGGCGGAAAGCAGCCGTTCGGTCTCTTCCGGCGACGCGTAGGGCTGTCCGAGTTCGATACCCCGCAGGATCTCCAGCCTCCCGGCGAAGACCCGACGCGCTTCGAGCAGTTCCCGTTCCTCCTGCGCGTGGTCCGGCGACCGGATCTGCCCGGCGAGCACGCCGTCGAGCTCATAGTGGTTGGTCAGCGCGAGGATCCCGACCCCGGCGCGCAAGGCGGCGTCGCAGGCGCCCTCGAGCGTGGACGTCGGCTGACAGTCGAACGAAATATGCGTGTGCAGATGTAAATCGATCAGTGCCATGGGGGATCCCTTCCTAAAACAAGGTCAATTGGTTGGATTCCGGCAGCCCTTCCAGACAGCCGTGCTGCCGCAGCAGTTCGACGATGCTTCGACCGACGCCCGGTTCGCTTTCCAGCTCCTCGACCGTCGTGGCGCGTCCGGTGGAGAGCGCGTCGCAGATATGCTCCGCCGCACTCGCGCCCACGCCCGCGAGCGACGAAAACGGAAGCCGCACCTTGCCGTCCTCCGGCAAAAACCGCCTCGCGTCCGAACGGAACACCCGCACCGGCAAAAATTCCACGTTCCGTGCGTACATTTCGACAATCAGATCGAGGATGACCATCATATCCTCGTCCTTCGCCGTGAGGTTCTGCGCCTGCCCGAGCTCGCGCAGGCGCGCCTTGATCGCGGGAAGTCCCTGCATGACCAACGCCCCGTCGAACGCGTCCGATTTGACCGTGAAATAGGTCGCGTAGAACTCGACCGGGTAATTGATCTTGAACCACCCGATCCGCAGAGCCGCGATGACGTAGGCAGCCGCGTGCGCCTTCGGGAACATATACTTGATCTTCTGGCAGGATTCGATGTACCAGTCCGGCACGCCGCACTTCTGCATCGCGTCGATCAGCTCCGGCGTCAGCCCCTTCCCCTTGCGGGTGCGCTCCATCGCCTCGAACGCGACCGAGGACTCCAGCCCCTTCTGCATGAGGTAAATCATGATGCTGTCACGGGTCCCGATGATCTCGTGGATGGTGCAGGTCCCGTTGGCGATCAGGTCCTTGCCGTTGCCGAGCCAGATGCCCGTGCCGTGGGAAAGCCCGGAAATCTGCAAAAGGTCCGAAAAGTTCTGCGGCTTCGCGTCGAGGATCATCTGAATGGCGTAGCTCGTGCCGAATTCCGGCAGACCGAGCGTGCCGAGCGGGCAGTCGATGTCCGACGGCTGAATCCCGAGCGGTTTTGTGGATTTGAAAAGCTCGTACACGTCCGGGTCGTTCATCGGCAGCGCCATGACCGACTTGCCGGTGTACTCCTCGAGCACCCGGTAGAAAGTCGGCACATCGTGTCCGAGAATGTCCAGCTTGAGCAGGGTATCGTGCAGGTAATCGAACGCGAAGTGGGTGGTGATGACCCCGGATCCCGCCTTATCCGCCGGATACTGCACCGGCGTGAAATCGTAAATTTCGTGGTCCTTCGGGATGACGACGATGCCGCCCGGGTGCTGTCCCGTCGTGCGCTTGACGCCGAGACAGCCGCAGATAAGCCGTTCCTGCTCGGCACGGGTCAGGTCCTTGCCGGCGTCCTCCAGATAGTGCTTGACGAAGCCGAAGCAGGTTTTCGACTGCAGGGTGCCGACCGTCCCGGCACGGAAGATGTTCTCCGCCCCGAACAGCACTTCGGTGTACTTGTGTGCGGCGGACTGCACGTCGCCGGAGAAGTTGAGATCGATGTCCGGCGCTTTTTCGCCGTGGAACCCGAGGAAAGTCTCGAACGGGATGTCGTGTCCGTCGACGAGCATCTTCGTCCCGCAGTGCGGGCAGTCCTTGTCCGGCATATCGAACCCGGACCCGTAGGAACCGTCCAGCACGAACTCGCTGTGCAGGCAGTTCGGGCACCGCCAGTGCGGGGGGAGCGGGTTGACCTCGGAAATATGGGCGAGCGTCGCGATGAACGACGAACCGACCGACCCACGCGAACCGACGTAGTAGCCGTGCTCCTCCGAATTGCGCACCAGATTCCGTGCGATGATGTAGAGCACCGCGTACCCGTTCTTGACGACGGAATTGAGCTCCTTGTCCATGCGGTTCTGCACGACTTCCGGCAGCACGTCGCCGTACATCTTGTGCGCCGTTTCGTGGCAGGAACGGATCAGGTCCTCTTCCGCGCCCGGGATGCTCGGGGTATACTGCCCGTCCGGGATCGGCTTGAGCCGTTCGACGCTTTCGGCGATCTTTCGCGGATTTTCGACGACGACCTCGTGCGCCTTTTCCGGCCCGAGGAAGGAGAAGGCGTCGAGCATCTCCTCGGTCGTCTTGAAGAACAGCTTCGTTTCCCGCCCGCCGTCATTGAATTTCTGCCCGATCAGCAAAATCTGCCGGTACAGTTCGTCCTCCGGGTCGAGGAAATGCACGTCCCCGGTCGCGCAGACCGGCTTGCCCAGCTTTTCGGCGACCCGCAGGATGGTCCGATCGTTCTCCCGCAGCTGCTCGCGGGCCTTTTCCGGGTCGTTCCCCAGTTCGCCCTCCTCGTACAGGAACCAGTTGTTGGTCCACGGCTGGATCTCCAGGTAGTCGTACAGTTCCGCGATCTTGCAAAGCTCCTCGAAGGGTCTTCCCTTCAGCACCGCCTGATACAGTTCCCCCGCGACGCAGGCGGAACCGAGGATCAGCCCCTCCCGATGCTCCTTCAGCACGGTTTTCGGGATGCGGGGATTGGTCCGGAAATAGTTGAGGTAGGACTCCGAAACGATCTTGTACAGGTTTTTCAGCCCCGTCTGGTTCTTCGCCAGCAGGACGATGTGGTAGGATCTCAGCCGCTTCGGGTCGCAGTTTTCCGCCATCGCGGCGACCATCTCGTCGGTCGTATGGATGCCGTTCTGTTTGAGCTTGCGGACCATGCAGTCAAAGACACGGGCGAGCATCTCGGTGTCGGCGTCCGCACGGTGATGGTTGAAGTCGCCGAGCTTGTAGTAGCGCGCCAGCGCATCCAAGCGGTGCCGCTGCAATTCGGCGTTGATATACCGGGAGAGCGCGAGCGTGTCGAGGGACGGGTTCGGGAACGGGATCCCGAAGTCCATCGCCGCCTTGCGGATGAACGAGCAGTCGAACGAGGCGTTGTGGGCGACGAGCATCTGCCCGTCGGCAAATTCCAGAAACGCCCGAACCGCCTCCTCCCGCGTCGGCGCGTCCGCGACCATCTCGTCCGTGATGCCGGTCTGCGCGGTGATCTCCGCCGGGATCGGCATTTCCGGGTTGACGTAGGTCGAAAAGCTCTCGAGCTGTCTGCCGCCCTGCCAGCGGATCGCGCCGATCTGCGTGATGCCGCAGGTCTGCGCCGAAAGCCCGGTCGTTTCAATGTCGAAAATGACGAACGTGTCCTTGCCGAAGTCCCGATTGTCCTTCTTTTCGGTGTAGGAGAACACCGCACGCGCAGTGTCGTCGACCAGATACCCTTCCATGCCGTAGATCGGCTTGACGTCCGGGTTCTTCTTGGTCGCGAGCATAATCTCCGGGAATGCCTGCAGATTGCCGTGGTCGGTGACGGCGACGGCGGGGCAGCCCCACTCCTGGCAGCGCTTCATCAGCGCCGCCGGGTCGGTCAGGGCGTCCATGGCGGACATATTGGTGTGGCAGTGCAGTTCCACACGCGGCTCCGGGTGCGTTTCTTTGCGGAAGATCGCCTTGACCGTCGCGATGGCGTTCGCACGGACCACGATCTCCTTGTCGTAGTCCGAAAAGTCCGCGAACCCCTCGACCAGGACGTACGCCGGCGCCTTCGGGAACGGCGTCCCCTTCGGCGCCTGGAAGCGCAGCATGACGGAACCCTCTCCGTCCGTGACGAACATCCGGAAGGTGTTCTTTTCCCGCTCGTAGTTCTCTTTTTCTTCCCATTCAAACAGTTTTCCGGCGAACGCGACGTAGCTTTGCGGCTGGATGCGCCGGATCGGGATCAGCTCGGAACGGTTGCGCAGCGTTCGGTAGCAGGGCTGGGGGTCGGTGATGTCGAACAGCATTCGCCCCGCGTGCAGCAGGGTTCGCCCGTCGGCGGTTTGCTCGACGGTCGCACGGCTGTCCGGGATCGGGTCGAGCGCCATACCGTGCCCCCGGTCGTCCGTCCGCGCCTGCGCTTCCCCCGCGTCGTATTCGGCGCTCGCGGCAAGAAGCATTTCCCGCATTCCCGGCGGCTCGTACAGCGCCGGATCGACCTCCCCGCCGACGATCCGCACCTCGACGTTCAGCCCGAACTGCTCGCGGATACAGGTCTCCAGAAACCCTTTCGACCCGCTCCGCTCCACGCAGGACGGGCTGACCCCGTTGCGCAGCCGGATCTCCAGAAGCATCGCGTCCCGGTCGAAACTGCTGTCGCAGTCCTCAAAGAACCCGTAACTGACCCCTTCCCCGCTCCGCCGCTGCAGCCAGCAAAGCAGTCCCGGCACGCAGGACGCGGAAAAGCGCTCGGACGGGTAGGACGGCGAGACCCGCACGCCCTTGAGCGAATAGTCCTCCAGGATACGCTGCTCCAGCGAGATCAGCCCACGCGGGTCCTCCGGCGCGTCGAACGCGCAGTCCACCGTCACCCAGAATTCCGCCTTGTTGACGCGGACCGAAAACGACCGCATCCGCCCGACGGCGGACTCCCAGACCGGGTCCGGCTTCAGGCGGGGAAATTTCCTTTTGAATTGTTCCAAAACCGCATTATCCATCTGCTTCCCCTTGTTCCAGCAACGCCAGAAGTTCCGTCCAGAGCGTCGGCAGGATCTCCTCCTCCGTCAGCTTCCGCACCGTCACGCCTTTGCGGAAGAGCAATCCCTCGCCCTTGCCGCAGGCGACGCCCACGTCCGCCTCCCGCGCTTCGCCCGGTCCGTTGACAGCGCAGCCCATCAGCGCGACGGTCACGGTTTTCCCGGTCCTGACGGCGAGCCTGTCGATGCGCTCCTGCAGCGCGTCCGCGTAGCGGATCAGGTCCACCTGCGTCCGCCCGCAGGTCGGGCAGGAGATCAGGTTGACGCCGCCGGAACGCCCGCACGCTTTCAAAATTTCCTTCGCCGCACGGACCTCCTCGACCGGGTCCGCCGTCAGCGAAACGCGCACGGTGTCCCCGATGCCGTCGCACAGCAGCGAACCGATCCCGACGGCGGACTTGACGCTCCCGCCGCGCAGGGTGCCGGTCTCCGTCACGCCGAGGTGCAGCGGATAATCGCACCGCCCGGCGAGCAGTCGGTTCGCCCGGATCATGTCCGGGACGGACGAACATTTGACCGACAGCACCAGCTTGTCCAGCCCGTACCGCTCGAACGCCTCCGCCGCCTTCAGAGCGCTTTCGCACAGCGCCTCCGGCACGGGTCCGCCGTATTTCGCGAGCAGTTCCCGCTCAAGCGATCCGCCGTTGATGCCGATGCGGACCGGGATGCCCTTCTTCCGGCACAGTTCCGCGACGGCGCGCACGCCCGCCTCCGAGCCGATATTGCCCGGGTTGATGCGCAGCTTCGCGACGCCCGCTTTCGCGGCTGCGAGCGCGAGCCGGTAATCGAAATGGATGTCCGCGACCAGCGGGACCGGCGCGTGTGCGCACAGGTATCCGACCGCCTCCGCCGCCTCCGGCGTGTTGACCGTGACCCGCACGACGTCGCACCCCGCGTCCGCGAGGGCTTTGATCTGCGCGAGCGTCGAAACGCGGTCCGCCGTCGGCGTATTCGTCATGGATTGCACGGAAATCGGCGCATTCCCGCCGATCTTGACGCCGCCGACGTTCACTTCCCGGCTTTTCCTGCGTTCCATGCGGCTCCCCCTCTCTTTCCCGTCAGACCAGATTGATCAGATCCTTGAAAAACACGAAGATCATCAGCGCGAACAGCAAAATCATGCACCCGGCGTTCAGCGCCGTTTCCACCTTCGGCGAAAGCGGCTTGCGTCGAATCGCCTCCAGCACATACAGCAGGAACCGTCCGCCGTCCAGCGCCGGAAGCGGGAGCAGGTTCGTAATGGCGAGCGAAACCGAGATCAGCGCCGTCATGCTGCCCAGATTCCGCAGCGTATCCGCAAAACTCTGGCTCTGCTCGATCGTCTCCCCGACCTGTCCGCCGATGGCGACCGGACCGCCGATCGCGTCCAGTCCATACCGTCCGCGGACGGTATCGACCAGCGAATCCACGGTCAGGTAGACCATGCTGCACCCCTGCCAGAAGCTCTCCGAAAGGATGGTCAGCGGGGTCTTTTCCTTCGCGTACACCGAAAAATCCATCTGCCCGAACAGGACGCCTTCCTCCGTCATCGTGCCGAACTGAACGTCCTCCAAAAGGACTTTCTGCCCGTCCCGCTCGACCAGCAGATCCAGCGGCTCGGTCCCGTCCGACAGGATCGCGTAGGAAAGGTCCGGGAAGCAGTGTATGGTTTTCCCGTTGACCTTGAGGATCTCGTCCCCGACGCACAAACCGCCTTCCTGCCCGCTGACGTTCCCGTCCAGAAAACGGGCGACCTGCGTGCTGCCGATGGCCGTGCTCGTACTCACGAGCGTCAGCATGACGGCGAACCCCAGCAGGACGTTCATGAACGGTCCCGCCAGCACGATCAGCATCCGCTTGAACAGATGCACCTCGTTGATGGCGTACCGCCCGATGCAGGAGACGATCGATTCAGGCGTGCCCTCCTCGCCCGGCTCCCCGAGCATACGGACGTACCCGCCGATCGGAATGGCACGCAGGGAAAATGTATTCACTTTTCCTTCCCAGCTCTTGATCTTCGGTCCCATGCCGATGGAAAACTCCAGAATGGCGACCTTGCACGCCCGGGCGACCAGATAGTGTCCCAGTTCGTGAATGGTGATCAGCAGCCCGAAAATCAGCAGCGTGACCAGAATCGTAACGATCAGCAAAACAGTTCTTCCTTTCCGTGTGCGCGTCCCGACGCATTTACCGCCGTCGGACGAATTCCCGCGCTTCCGCGTCGGCGTCGAAGACGTCCGAAAGCGTCGGGGACGGGCGAAAATGCGTCGTTTCCGCCGCCAGCATGACCAGATCGAACAGCTCCGTATAGCGGATCTCCCCGCGCAGGAAGCGTCCGACCGCTTCCTCGTTCGCGCCGTTCATCGCGGCGGGCAGGCTGCCGCCCCTGACGGCGGCGTCCCGCGCAAATGCGAGCAGCGGGAAGGTTTCGGTGTCCGGGCGGGCGAAATGCAGTTCCCCGACGGCGAACAGGTCCAGTTCCGCCGCAGAACAGGGCAGACGCTCCGGGTAGGTCAGCGCGTACTGGATGCACAGCCGCATATCCGGCGTTCCCAACTGGGCGATCACCGCGTTGTCCGAAAACTGCACCAGCGAATGCACGACGCTCTCCCGCTGGACGACCACCTCGACCTGCTCCGGGCGCACGCCGAACAGATGCACCGCCTCGATCAGCTCCAGCCCCTTGTTCATCAGCGTCGAGCTGTCCACCGTGATCTTCGCGCCCATCCGCCAGTTCGGGTGCCGCAGGGCGTCCTCCGGGCGGACGGTTTCGAGGAATTGCCGGTTTTTGCCGTAAAACGGTCCGCCGGACCCGGTCAGCAGGATCTTTTTCGGCGTCCCGCCGCCCTGCAGGCATTGGAAGATCGCCGAATGCTCGCTGTCCACCGGCAGGATGCGGACCCGCTTTTCCCGCGCACGGGACATGACGAGTTCCCCGCCCGCGACCAGCGTCTCCTTGTTCGCCAGCGCGACGTCCTTGCCCGCATCGATCGCCGAAAGCGTCGGTCGAAGCCCGAAGATGCCGGTCAGGGCGTTGAGCACGACCGGGGATGGATCCTCCGCCGCGAGGGCGGAAAGTTCGGTTTCGCCGGTGACGACGCGCACGTCGGTGTCGGCAAGACGGGTTTTCAGGGACGCGTAGCGGCTTTCGTCGATGTAGACGGTTTGCGGGCGAAATTCCCGGCACTGTTTTTCCAGTTCCGCGTCCCGCTTTCCGGCGGCGAGCGCCGTGACCCGAAGCCCCAGCGTCCGCGCCACGTCCAGCGCCTGCGTCCCGATCGAGCCGGTCGAGCCGAGGATACAAACCGAATCCGTCATCTCACAGCAGCCCTCCAAACGGCGCCCAGATCACCAGCGCCCACAGGACCAGCGCGACCGGGATCGTGCTGTCGAACCGATCCAGGACCCCGCCGTGCCCCGGGAACAGGAAGCCGTAATCCTTCACGCCGAAATGCCGCTTGAGCAGCGAGGCGAACAGGTCGCCGAAAATCGAAACCACCGCCAACAGCATCGCCCCGCAGAAAACGACGAGCAGGGAAAGCGGGGAATCCCACCCCCGGACGCAGCCGTAGACGACCAGCGCGACCGCCCCGGTGCCGACCACGCCGCCGATCGCCCCTTCGACCGTCTTTTTCGGCGAAATTTCCGGGCAGAGCTTGCGTTTTCCGAGGAAATACCCGGTGAAATACGCGAGCGTGTCCGCGACCCACGGGATGCACAGCGCGACCCAAAGAAGCGGTCTTGCATACAGCGGCGAGGTCTCTTCACTGCACGTCAGCCGGCAGAGCGCCCAGAATCCGAGCGCGACGTACGCCGTCATGCCGAGCTGCGTCAGCAGACGGTCGACCGGCAGTTTCCGATGCCGAACCACCGCAAAGACCAGATAGGTCAGCGCCAGCGCCGCGACGCACCCCATCGTCACGCCTTTGGAAAGCCCCAACAGGAACAGCCCGGTATCGCCCCCCGACATGATCTCGCTGGCGCGCATCCAGCTGCCGGAACGGAGCCAGCCTTCATAGAGGTTCGGCGCGAGGATCCCGCCGACGCAGAACAGCATCGTCAGCGCCGTCAGCGCCCATTCCCGGCGCAGACCGACGCACCCGGCGATCTCGTACACCGCGACCGCCGCCAGCAGCGCGAATACCCCCTGCACCGCCCAGTACGGCGCGAACAGCAGGATCGGCACCAGCACCGCCAGCGCGACGACCGCCGTCAAAATTCGTTTCAGCATCGGCAACGCCTCCTTTTTTACGCGCCCCCGAACCGTCGGGAGCGGTTCTCGTAGGCGTGGAGCGCTTTATAGAGTTCTTTGGGCTTGAAGTCCGGCCAGCAGACGTCGGTAAAATAGTATTCCGCGTAGGCGGACTGCCAGAGCAGGAAGTTGGAAATGCGGTACTCCCCGCTCGTGCGAATGACCAGGTCCGGGTCGGGAAGCCCCGCCGTGTAGAGGTGTTTTTCGACGTCCTCCGCCGTGACCGGCGCCTTCGCGCCCTCCGCGAGCAGCGCATTGAACGCCCGAACCAACTCCTGCCGTCCGCCGTAGGACAGGCAGACCGAAAGCAGCATCCCGGTGTTTTCCGAAAGCTCCCGCTCGCAGGCGAGCAGGTCCGTCCGCTCCTTCTCCGGGAACCGTTCCAGCTCCCCGAGCAGGGAAAGGCGGATATTCTTGCGGTGCATATCCGGCAGGAACCGCTTGATGCCCTGCCCCATCAGCCGCAGGAGCTCCCGCACCTCCGACGCGTCCCGCTTCCAGTTCTCCGTCGAAAAGGCGTAAACGGTCAGGTAGGGGATCTTCAGGTCGCTGCAGGCGCCCACCATCTCCGCGAACGTGTCCACCCCTACCTTATGTCCCGCCGTACGGGGAAGCAGCCGTTTCTTCGCCCAGCGGCCGTTGCCGTCCATGATGACGGCGAGATGCGTCGGCAGCCGGGCAAACCGCTCCTCCGCCATCAGAGTTCCATGATCTCCTTTTCCTTCTTTGCGACCTTTTCATCCACCAGCTTGCAGTAGCGGTCGGTCAGGTCCTGCACCGCCTTCTCCGCCGAACGCTGGTCGTCCTCGGTCAGGATGCCGTCCTTCTTCTGCTTCTTGATGTCGTCGTTCGCTTCACGGCGCACGTTGCGGACGGCGACCTTCGCCTCTTCGCCCAGCTTGGAGGCTTTTTTCGTCAGGTCGCGGCGGTGCTCCTCGGTCAGCGGCGGGAACGGCAGGCGAATGACCTTGCCGTCGTTCTGCGGCATGATGCCGAGGTCGCTCGCGGCGATCGCCTTTTCGATCTCCTTGAGCATACCGCTTTCCCACGGCTGAATGATCAGCGTACGCGGATCCGGCGATTTGACCGTGGCGACCCCTTCGATCGCGGTCGGAACGCCGTAGTAGGGGACGGTGATCTGGTCCAGCACGCGCACGGACGCACGACCGACGCGAATGGAGTCGAATTCGCGCTCCAGCACCTCCAGCGTTTTCTGCATTTTTGTTTCGTGAGCACGGGTGTCGAATTTCATTTGCGTACTTCCTTTCCTTAAATATATGATTGGTTTTTTACGGTTGAATGAGCGTGCCGACCGGCTCGCCCAGCACGGCACGGGTGATGTTCGCCGGATCGGAAAGCCCGAACACCAGCGCGGGGATCCCGTTTTCCCGCCCGATGGCGGAAGCGGTCAGGTCGATCGCCTTCAGCCCCTTCGAGAGCATCTCGCCGTAGGTCAGTTTCTCGTACTTTTTCGCGTTCGGATCGACCGCAGGGTCGCTGTCGTAGACCCCGTCGACGTGCTTTGCGGAGAGCAGGACGTCGCATTGCAGTTCCGCGGCGCGAAGCATCATGCCGGTGTCCGTCGAGAAGAACGGATACCCGACCCCGCAGGGGATCAGCACGACCTTGCCCTGCTCGAGGTATTCGCGGGCGCGGTACTGCGCGTACGGTTCGCAGACCTGCTGGATCTCGAACGCGCTCATGACCCGTGCGTCCGCCCCCGCACGAATGAGATAATCCTGCATGGCGAGGGAATTGATGACCGTCGCGAGCATTCCCATGTGGTCCCCGCGCACGCGGTCGATCGAAAGTCCGCCCTGCCGTGCGCCCCGCCAGATATTGCCCGCCCCGATGACGATGCCGATCTGCACCCCCATCGACGCGCACTTCGCCACTTCGCCGGATACGGCGCGCAGGACCCCGTCGTCCAGGATGCGCCCGCTCCTGCCCTCGCCCTCTCCGGCGAGCGCTTCCCCGGACAGCTTCAGCAGGACGCGCCTGTATTTCGGCTTTGCTACCGCTGTTTCCATGTGTATGATCATTCCTTTCTATGGATTCGGGAAGTTTTGTGCGGTTCCGACGAGAGTCGGAATCTCTCGGCAAAGCCGAGAGCAGATGTCGCTCCGACTTCTGTGTCACAAAACCTCCGTCTGAAAAACGAACCGTTTTTCAGACGTATCCCCCCGTTCCGTTCGATTTTCGTTTTTTCGGTTCCGATCAAATCATTATAGCAAAAATCCGTCCCGAACGCAACTGTTTTTTCGGTTTCCGCGAAAATTTTCTTTTTCTTCGCTCAGAAAAGCAGTTCCGTGCGCAGGATCCGCGTTTCCGCCACGCGTTCGCCGAGGAAGGAAACCAGGAAGGACGGATTGAGGTACGCGTCCCCGCAGGGCAGGGTGCAGCGGAGTTTCACGCCGCCTTCGACGGCGGAAAACCGCTTTTCCCGGATCAGCGGGGAGATGTCCACGGTGGTTTCCTTAGTCTTGGTCTTTTTCAGGACCGGCATTTCCCCCTCGAACAGGGCGGAAAGTTCCTCCGGCGAAAGCGCCGTGCGGAAGGTCAATTCATACCTCGCCGCCTTGCAGACCGGCAGTTTCCGGTCGGAATAGGTCACGTTCGTGAAATGCAGACCCTCCGGCTCGACCGCCCGCAGTGCCGCGAGCGTTCCCGCCTCGTCCGGGCAGTCCGCGCCTTCGTCCAGACGGAATTCCGCCACCTCGCACAAACTCTCCTGAAACAGCGAGAGCGGCTGGGCAAAGGTCAGCTTCGGGTGCGGATTGAACCCCTCCGAAAAGCGGATCGGCAGCCCCGAACGGAGCAGCAGGCGGGTCATCGCCCGGTTCAGGTCGAGGTGGGAGATGTACTTGAGGTTCCCGGTCTTTGCGAACGTCGCGAACACATAGATCATGCCTTTTCCGTCCTTTCCGCCTGTTCTTCCCGCCATTCGTCGCAGGAACACTTCTCCCTGCAGAGCGCAGACGCCCCGCAGCCGGCACATTTCGTGCGGCAGTCCGGCGTGGTCTGCGCCGCCTGCGCTTTGCGCCGTTCCGACAGCAGAAACTTCTTGGACACGCCGATGTCGAGGAAATCCCACGGCAGCAGCTCGTCCTCGCCGAACCTGCGGTTCGCGTAGAAGGACGGGTCGATGCCGAGGTCGTCGAAAATTGCCATCCAGCGGTCGTAATCGAAGAACTCGTCCCACGCGTCGAATCGCTGCCCCCGACGGACCGCCTCGGCGAGCGCACGTCCCAACCGCCGGTCCCCGCGTGCGAAGATCGCCTCCAGCCGCGACACCCGTGCGTCGTGGTACTTGTAATCGATCTTTCGCGAACGGATGCAATCCCTTAACAGCTTTTGCCGCCGTTCAAGCTCGTCCGGCGCCGTCTGCCCCTCCCATTGGAACGGGGTGAACGGTTTCGGCACGAAGCAGGACACGCTGACCGTCACGTTCACCGACCGCCCCGGGCGCTTCTGCGCATAGAACAGATCGACGATGCGCTGCGCGAGGGCCGCGATGCCGGCGACGTCCTCGTCCGTTTCGGTCGGCAGACCGTTCATGAAGTACAGCTTGAGGCTGTTGCGTCCGCCGTCGAACGCCTTGCCGCAGGCGGTCAGGATCTCCTCCTCCGTGATGTTCTTATTGATGACGTCCCGCAGCCGCTGCGTTCCCGCTTCGGGGGCGAAGGTCAGCCCGCTCTTGCGGACGGACATCACCTTCTCCATCAGCTCCTCGTAGAACGCGTCGATGCGCTGGGACGGCAGCGACAGGCTCACCCGCTGCTGTTCCGTCCACCGCAGCAGGCGGTCGATAAGTTCCGGCAGGCGGGGGTAGTCGCTGATGCTCAGGGACGTCAGGGAAAGCTCGGAATACCCGGTGTTCCGTACGGACGCGGCGGCGCAGGCGTCCAGCGTTTCGGGGGATTTGTCCCGGTACGGGCGGTACACCATGCCCGCCTGACAGAACCGGCACCCCCGCACGCACCCGCGATTGACCTCCAGCACCACGCGGTCATGCACGACCTCGAGGTACGGCACCGGCGACGCGACCGGGAAGTACACGTCGTCCAGCTTTTCGATGATGCGCTTGCGAACGGTCGCCGGGACCCCCTCGCGGTTCGGGCGGAAGCTCTCGAGCGTCCCGTCCGGGCGGTAGGTCACGTCGTACAGCGACGGCACATAGAACCCTTCCAGCTGCGAAACGCGGTAGAGCAGTTCCTTTTTCGGGACGCCCTCCTTACGGCAGGTCCGAAGCAGTTCCGCCAATTCCGGCAGGGCTTCCTCCCCCTCGCCGATGGAGAACACGTCCACGAAGTCCGCCAGCGGTTCCGGGTTATAGGCGCAGGGACCGCCCGCGACGATAAGCGGATATTCCGCTCCGCGCTCGGACGAAAGCAGGGGGATCCCCGCCAGGTCGAGCATATTCAGCACGTTGGTATAGCAAAGCTCGTACTGCAGCGTGAACAGCACCGCGTCGAACCACCCGAGCGGGTCGCCGGACTCCAGCGCGTAGAGCGGCAGACCGTGCGAACGCAGCTGCGCCTCCATATCCGGCCACGGGGCGTAGCAGCGCTCGCAGAACACCCCGTCCATGCGGTTGAAACACCCGACGAGGATGCGCATCCCGAGGTTGGACATCCCGATCTCGTAGCTGTCCGGGAAGCAGAAGCACAGCCGCAGATCGACCTCCGACGGGTCCTTCCATTCGCTGTTCAGCTCCCCGCCGGTGTACCGCCCCGGCTTTTCCACGTTTTCCAGCAGGCTTGCGTATCGATCATTCCTCACGGTTCTGCTCCTCCAGAATCTCCTTCAGATATTTTCCGGTATAGCTGACCGGCGACGCGGCGACCTGCTCGGGCGTGCCGGTCGCGATCACCGTGCCGCCGCCGTCGCCGCCCTCCGGTCCCATGTCGATCAGGTAGTCGGCGGTCTTAATGAGTTCCAGGTTGTGCTCGATGACCACGACGGTGTTCCCCGCGTCCACCAGACGCTGCAGGACCGCCCGCAGTTGATCGACGTCGTAGGTGTGCAGTCCGGTGGTCGGTTCGTCGAGCACATAGAGCGTCCGCCCGGTCGATGCGCGGGAAAGCTCGGTCGCCAGCTTGACGCGCTGCGCTTCCCCGCCGGAAAGCGTCGTGGACGGCTGCCCGATCTTGATATACCCGAGCCCGACGTCCTGAAGCGTGCGGAGCTTGCGGGAGATACTGCGATAGGCGGAGAAGAACTCCACCCCCTCGTCCACCGTCATTTCCAGCACGTCGTAGATGGATTTGCCTTTGTATTTGACCTCCAGCGTTTCGCGGTTGTACCGCTTCCCCTTGCAGACGTCGCAGGTGACGTAGACGTCCGGCAGGAAGTGCATTTCAATAAGGTTGGTGCCGTCCCCCTGGCAGGCCTCGCACCGCCCGCCCTTGACGTTGAAGGAGAACCGCCCTTCCTTGTATCCACGCGCTTTCGCCTCCGGCGTGGCGGCGAACACGGCGCGGATCTCCGCGAACATCCCAGTATAGGTCGCCGGATTGGAACGCGGCGTGCGCCCGATGGGGGACTGGTCGATCTGGATGACCTTGTCGATGTGCTCGATTCCCCGCAATTCGTCGAATTTGCCCGGGATCACCGTCGCCCGGCTCAGCTTCCGCGCCAGCGCTCGGTACAGGATCAGGTTCACCAGCGACGACTTGCCGGAGCCGGACACCCCGGTCACGCAGATGAACGTGCCGAGCGGGAAATCCACCGTGATGTCCTTGAGGTTGTTCTCCCTCGCCCCGACGACGGTCAGCAGATGCCCGTTGCCCTTGCGGCGGGTCTGCGGGACCGCGATGAAACGCTTTCCGGTCAGATATTGCCCGGTCAGCGACTGCTCGCACGCCCCGATCCCCTCCGGCGGACCGGCGTAGAGGATCTCGCCCCCGTGCACGCCCGCCATCGGACCGACGTCGACGAGGTAATCGGCGCTTCGCATGGTCTCCTCGTCGTGTTCGACGACGATGACCGTGTTGCCGAGGTCGCGCAGGCGCTTGAGCGTGGCAATGAGCTTTTCGTTGTCCCGCTGGTGCAGCCCGATGCTGGGCTCGTCGAGGATATACAGCACCCCCATCAGCGACGAGCCGATCTGCGTCGCCAGCCGGATCCGCTGCGCCTCCCCGCCGGAAAGCGAGCCGGCTTTGCGTCCGAGCGTAAGGTACTCCAACCCGACGCTGACGAGGAAGCCCAGCCGTGCGTCGATCTCCTTGCGGATCTCCGACGCGATGGACTCCTCCGTGCGGGATAACCGCAGCGAGCGCATGAATTCCAGCGCCTTCCCGACGGAAAGCGAGCAAAGCTCGTGGATATTCCTGTCCCCGACCGTCACCGCCAGCGCTTCCGGCCGCAGCCGCTTGCCCTTGCAGACCGGGCAGGGAATATTTTCCATGAAAGTCTCGTAATACTCGCGGATCTCCGCCGACGGGTTCTGCTCATACCGCCGCTGAATGAGCGGAATGACCCCGTCGAACTTCGGCTCCCCGGGCGTGCGCCGACGGTTCCCGTTGCCGTACAGCAGGACCTCCAGCCCCTCCGGGGTGTATTTTTCGATCGGCGTATGCACGTTGAAGCCGTACTTTTCCCCGATCAGATCGACGATCTGCCCGAAATAGCTGCCCGGCTCGATGGATTTGAACCCGTTGCAGGCGATCGCACCGCCGAACAGGGACAGACTGCGGTCCGGGATCAGCTTTTCGTCGGTCAGAACGAAATTCTCCCCCAGCCCGTTGCAGGCTTCGCACGCCCCCGCCGGGTTGTTGAACGAGAACAGACGCGGCTCCAGCTCCCCGATGGAAACGCCGTGGGTCTTGCAGGCGTAATTCTGGCTGAACAGCAGTTCCTCCGGCTGCTCCCCGACCGTCACGATCAGCACCAGCCCTTCGGACAGGCGGGCTGCGTTTTCGACGCTGTCGGTCAAACGGGACTGCAGATCCTCCCCCCGCCTGACCAGACGGTCGACGACGATCTCGATGTCGTGGCGTTGGTTCTTGTCGAGCGAGATGCGCTCGCCGAGGTCGTACAGACTGCCGTCCACGCGTGCGCGGACGTAGCCGCTCTTGCGGGCGTCCTCCAGCACCTTGTCGTGCATCCCCTTCTTGCCGCTGACGACCGGCGCCATGACCATGAAACGGGTCCCCTCCGGCAGTTCGAGGATGCGGTCGACGATCTCGTCGACGGTCTGCTGTTTGATGACCTCCCCGCAGATCGGGCAGTGCGGCACGCCTACGCGGGCGTACAGCAGCCGCAGGTAGTCGTAGATCTCCGTCACGGTCCCGACCGTCGAACGGGGGTTCTTGGAGGTGGTCTTCTGGTCGATGGAGATCGCCGGGGAAAGCCCTTCGATCGTGTCGACGTCCGGCTTGTCGAGCTGTCCGAGGAACATACGGGCATACGAGGAGAGCGACTGCACGAACCGGCGG
Source organism: uncultured Clostridia bacterium (assembly GCA_947627335.1). GTDB lineage: Bacteria > Bacillota > Clostridia > Oscillospirales > CAG-382 > Coliplasma. The sequence continues at coordinate 18,005 of CANQVQ010000016.1, forward strand.
TGTCCCTCCGCGTAGATGGTGTCGAACGCCAGACTGGACTTCCCCGACCCGGAAAGCCCGGTAAACACCACGAGCTTGTCCCGCGGGATGGAAACGTCGACGTTTTTGAGATTGTGGACGCGAGCGCCCCGAATGATCAACTGTGCGGATGCCATTTTGCCCTTGCCTTTTCCTTTCTATCTGCCGGACTTCCGTCCGCCGTCCCCGAGCAGTCTGCGGATCCGGTCGCGCAAAGCCGCCGCCGTTTCAAAATCCAGCTCCTTGGCGGCCCGCTTCATTTCGACCGTCAGCGTATCGATCAATTTCTGCTTCTGCGCCTTGGTCATCTTGCCGCTCTCCTGCGTTTCGTCGCGCAGCGTGACGGCGATCGGAGCGCGGATCTCCTTGACGATGGTTTTCGGGACGATGCCGTGTTCGCGGTTGTACGCGTCCTGGATCGAGCGCCGCCGACGCGTTTCGGCGATCGCGTTCTGCATGGACGCCGTGCGCTGATCGGCGTACAGGATCACCTTCCCGTTCGCGTTCCGCGCCGCCCGTCCGATGGTCTGGATCAGCGACGTTTCGTTGCGCAGGAAGCCCTCCTTGTCCGCGTCGAGGATCGCCACGAGCGAGACCTCCGGCAGGTCCAGCCCCTCCCGCAGCAGGTTGACTCCGACCAACGCGTCGAACTCCCCTTCGCGCAGTCCGCGCAGAATGTCCATGCGCTCCATCGTGTCGATGTCGTAGTGCATATACCGCGATCTGATGTTGTTCTTGAGGAAAAACTCGCTCAGATCCTCCGCCATCTTGCGGGTCAGCGTCGTCACCAGCACGCGCTCCCCGCGTTCGGCGCGGACGCGGATCTCGCCGGCGAGGTCGTCGATCTGCCCCTCGGTCGGGCGCACCTCGACCTCCGGGTCGAGCAGTCCCGTCGGGCGGATGATCTGTTCGACCACCTGCGTCGAAATGCCCTTCTCGTATTCGTTCGGCGTGGCGGAAAAGAAGATGGTCTGCCCGCGCAGGCGGTTGAATTCGTCGTACTTCAGCGGACGGTTGTCGTACGCGGACGGCAGGCGGAACCCGTAGTCCACGAGGTTCTTCTTGCGTGCGTAGTCCCCGCCGGACATTCCCCGCACCTGCGGGAGCGTCGCGTGGGATTCGTCGACCAGGAACAGGAAATCCTTCGGGAAGAAGTCGAACAGCGTATAGGGGCGGCTGCCCGGCGCACGTCCGGCGAGCACCCGCGAATAGTTCTCCACACCGCTGCAAAAGCCGATCTCCCGCAGCTGCTCGACGTCGAACAGCACCCGTTCCTTGATGCGCTGCGCCTCGATGAAGCGTTCCTGCTTCTCGAAGAACGCGATGCGCTCGTTGAGTTCGTCGAGGATCTCTTGGATCGCCTTTTCCCGCCGTGCGTCGCTGGTGACGTAGTGGGAAGCCGGGTAGATCGGGGCATAGGTCAGCCGGGCGACCGCCTCCCCCGTGACCGTGTTGATGACGCTGATGCGGTCGATCTCGTCCCCGAAAAATTCCACCCGCAGAGCGTCCGTATCCGTGTTCGCCGGGAAAATTTCCAGCACGTCCCCCCGCACCCGGAAGCGGTCGCGCTGGAAGTCGATGTCGCTCCGCGTGTACTGCATGGAGACCAGACGGCGAATGACCTCGTCCCGCGAGATCGCCAGACCCGGTCGGAGCGAGAGCAGCTGCCTGCGGTACTCCTCCGGGTCGCCGATGGAGTAGATGCAGGAGACGGACGCGACGACGACGACGTCCCGCCGCTCCAGCAGGGAACTGGTCGCGGAATGGCGCATCTTGTCGATCTCGTCGTTGACGGCACTGTCCTTCTCGATGTAGATGTCCTTGCCGGGCACATACGCCTCCGGCTGGTAGTAATCGTAGTAGGAAACGAAGAATTCCACCGCATTGTGCGGGAAAAACTCCCGGAATTCCGAGCAGAGCTGGGCGGCAAGGGTCTTGTTGTGCGCCAGCACGAGCGTCGGTCGGTTGACGTTGGCGATGATGTTCGCCATGGTGAACGTCTTGCCGGAGCCGGTCACGCCCATGAGCGTTTGGTTCCTGTCCCCACGCAGCACGCCTTCGGTCAGCCTCTCGATCGCCTGCGGCTGGTCGCCGGTCGGCTTGTACGACGAAACCAGTTCAAAATGGTCCATAAACGGCGCCCTCCCCGTCCGCGTTTCTCCTTTTTTGTACATATCAGTATATTATAACACATTCCAAAACAAAAAGAAAGGGGTTCTCCCGATTTTTTCCCCTTTCCGTGTAAAAAACTTGCAGCCATGTTTTGGCAGCGTCCCGCGCCCGTCAAAAACCGGAAGTCCGGCTCTTCGACGCTTCCCTATCAATGCCCGCCGACGCGCCTTTGCAAAGGGCAACCGCCTATCTGCATTGGAACTTCAACAAACTATATAGTCACGCTCTGAATGCCGGAGGTGACGGTGATGACGTGCCGGACACGGCGGCGTCGGCGCTTCCGCTGCCGTAAAATTGCCCCTTGACAAGGGCGAAAAAAAGCGATATATTGAAATTGAGAGGAACCGTTTGAGGAAAGGAGAATGTGGGTATGAAAAAGAGAATGATCCTTGCGCTGGTGCTGGTGTTTGCGCTGCTGTGTTTAGCGTGTTCCAACGACGCGGACGAAGGGGCGAGCAGCTCCGAGAGCGTCCGGGACGATCAGAGCGTGTCCGTCGCGAAAACGGGTACGGAATCGAGCGCGGAAAGCTCGTCCAGAGCGGACGAAACGTCCACGGAAAGCACATCGAGCGCGGACGGAACGTCCGGCGAAACGTCCACCGTGGAAAGCACGTCGAGCGATACGTCGAGCGGCACGTCCGGCGGCACGTCCGGCACGGACAGCTCCACGTCGAGCAGCCCGAGCGAAAGCCGGGACGCGAACAGCGAAACGAGTTCGGACACGTCGAGCGATACGTCCACCGGGACGGAATCGAGCGCGACGAGTTCGGACACGTCCACGTCGAGCAAGCCCGCCGAGAGCAGCAAACCCGCTGAAAACAGCAAGCCGAGCGAAGGTAGCGAAAGCAGCGACACGTCGAGCAGTTCGGGCAACACGAACCCATCGCAGACCGGACACAAGCACAATTACAAAACGACGGTCGTGAAACCCACCTGCACCGAGGACGGCTACACGCTCCACACCTGTTCCTGTGGCGACAGCTACACGGACAACGAGGTTCCCGCGACGGGGCATGAACCTGATACATGGCAGATTAAAACCATAAAAGAGCCGACGGAAAATGAGAGAGGCGTATATGAGCGTCCCTGCCTGAACTGCGGAAATGCAATTCGATACGAGTGGTATTCATACAAAGAAGCTACTGATCTCATAGGAAAAAATGTGGTCATGATTCTAAACGAATACCGAGCTGATGCTGGATTACAACCCCTTGTACTTTCAAAAAAATTGAGTGAGTATGCAATGGTTCGGGCAATCCAGATTGCGTCCAATTACAATCACAACCCTACCGACATGGACAAAGCCGCCGAAATAACACACGTTGGAGAATATGTCGAATACACCGTTGATGAAAATGGGAATTATATTCCATGCATCGGCACATGGCATCATCTTGGAAGTGAATGTATTGATGCGTTTGCTGGAGGAAGAATTTCCGTTCAAGAAAACAATGACCCCAACATTTTATCAAAAGCCATAGTCGATCGCTATCGCAAATCCAGCGAGCATTGGAAAATCCTCATGAGTGGAAATTGCTTTATTGGAGTGGGAATTGGACCGGGAGGAAATAGTATTAACTTAGATGCGTTTGATATAGATAAAATTGGCTATTTACACCGATACCTCGACGAAAAAGGAAATCCATGCAGTGAACGTGTAAAGTATTGACTTATGGATAATAACCAAATATCAATTAAAAGGACTTGAAAAACCTCGCAACTTCAAGTCCTTTTCTTATGCCCTAAAACAAAAAAGAAATATAAAAATCCAAAGAAAGGAAATGCAAAATGATGAAAATCAAAATAAGCAAACGGCTTTTTTGCGCGTTGCTGACGGTATTTTTGGTTTTGCCGACGCTGCTTGCAGGTACTCTCCTGAAAACGTCAGCGGCGGATGTCACTTACACCGTCATAGGCGCATCAAGCGGTTCCATTGA
>CANQVQ010000017.1 GCA_947627335.1 uncultured Clostridia bacterium
GCGCGTCCGAAACCTCGGCGGGCAGCGTCCATTCGCTCATTCCGCGTAGGTGACGATCGGTCCGCACGGGAAGAACCGCACGTCGAGCGCCGGAAAATGCGTTTGCAGACCGTCGGCGAGCAGCGCCATGCCCGGTTCCTCGGACGCGGCGTGTCCGAGCAGGAGCAGCGCCTTCGGGACGCCGAGCTGGGCGGCGTCGCGGATCGGTTCGACCTCCCGCCATTCGCAAAGTTCCCCGGCGATGGCGAGCTGCGCGTCGTCCGAGGCGAACGCGTCGAAGGAGCCGCCGCACGCCCCGAGGTAGAGCGCGATCCGACGCACCGGCAGGTCCGGGTCGCCGGCGATGCGGGGATGCGGGACGCCGAGTTTTTCGGAGATGCGCTTTGCCAGTTCCCGCGGTGTCGTCTCGGTCGCGAGGTCCGCGAAGCGGGAGCCGTCGTAGCGGTACGGGACGCCGAGCGATTCGAGGAACCCGACGTGGATGCCGTCCGGTCTGCCTTCGTTGGAATGGATAAAATCGTGGAACCGCCAGAGCGTGAACGGGCAGGACGCGACGAGTTCCCGCTTCTTCGCCGTGATCGGGTCGGGGCGGGGGGAATCGAAATGGTCGTAATAGGTGCATTCGTGGGTAATGAGCAAGTCCGCGCCCCAATCGGCGGCGGCACGCAGCACGTCCGGCGTCGCGGTCAGGCAGACCCCGACCTTGCGGAGTTCACGGTTCTCGTCGCCGTGCTTGCAGGTGTCCACCGTCGGCTTGCCGAGGTTCTTTTCCCCGACGAGCAGGTCCATCAGTTGTTTTGCCGTCATAGAAAGGCTCCTTTGCTTGTTGAAAAGCGGGGGAGCAAGGCGCGACGCGCAGCTCCCCCTTCGTTTGCGTTGTTTTACGACAGCGTGATGACCGGGATCTTCGACCAGTCGTTGCGTCCGATGACGCCGCCGCCGCAGCGGTAGATGATGTTCTTAAACACGCCTTTGGCGAAGTCCTCCGCGTTCGTGGAGTTGATCGAGAAGGACAGCCCCAGCCGCAGTCCGGCTTCCGGCGTCAGTTCGAGCTCCGACCACGGGAAGCCGACCTCGTAGACCGTCTGCTGCGCCGAATCGTCACGCGAGCAGCCCGCGATGCCCGGGAAGGTCGTGATCTTGCCGGTTTCGTAGAAGCAGGTCTCGTTATTGTCGTTCGCGGCAAAGCCGTAAGCGTGCAGGACGCCGTCTTTGACCGCCTTATCGTTGGAAGCGTGGTCGAAGTTTTCGAGGATGTACTCCCCGTCCGGCGCTTCCGCGCTGACCTTGACCTGGATGCACTCGTACTGCCACATATCGTTCGCTTTATCCTTCTCGATCGGGCAGTAGTGGTAGGGCGAGGACACGACGACGCAGAGGTAGAGGTACTCGTCGTCATAGGTCACATAGTAGCGTCCCGTGGCGTAGTAATCGTTCTTGTCGAACTGGTCGTAGGACCACAGGTCGTTTTCGGCGTCCACGTCGTCGATGCGGTAGGCGCTCCATTCGCTCTCGTCGAAATTGCCGTCGATGGACGGCGAGGCGGTCGCCTTTTTGACCGTGTAGTCGAGCACGGGCAGGTGCAGACCGTGCGGGAAGACCGTGGTCTTTTTCTCCTCGAGGGATTCCAGACGCTTGACGTAGACGTCCTGCGATTTATGCGCCGCGACGGCGAATCCGTCGTCCGGGACTTCGAGGTCGGTCGCTTGTCCGACCGCCTGGAAGCCGGTCTTGACGTAGCCAAAGACGCTGTGGTCAAAGTCGAACAGTGCGACGGCGAAATCCGCCAGCTCCTCCGCCGTCGGCGTTTCTTCGCAGTCCGGCGTATAGAGAACGATCGCCCCTTCGGCAAGCCCTTCGTCGATCCCGGTCAGCCGCACGGAATTATTCGACGCAGCGGTCACATTTACATCGACCGGACCGAAGGACAGGAAGTTGTTGAGGAATTCCGGTCCGTCGCTTCCGCCGGACGTCGTATCGGACGAGGTGTCGGACGAAGCCGCAGAGGACGCGTCGGACGAAGTCGACGACGCTGACGAAGCGTCGGACGAAGAAGCGGACGAAGCGTCAGACGATTCCGACGCAGAAGAAGCAGACGACGAAGAAGCAGACGAAGCGGTCGACGAAGCCGCCGAGGACGAAGTCGCCGACGACGAACCGTCTTCCTCCCCGCCGCAGGACGCGAAGGCGCAAGCCGCCGTCAGCAGCAGTGCGAGCGTCAGCAGCAATGCGAAGGTTCTTTTCATAGTGAAAGCCCTTTCTTTTCTGTTTTTCTTTCATTATACACCCATTCGGCGTATTTGTCAAGTCTTGAACGTGCTTTTGCGCGGACGGCGGGACGCCGTTTTTCGCTCTTGACAAAGGCGGGTCGGTTCGGTATAATATAAGGAAAGAACGTGAAGGGACGTGCCGATCGGATGGAGCGGACGCAAAAGGTCAAAATCGCATTGGGGGCGACGCTGTGCCTGCTCGCGGCAGCGTTCCTTCTGCAATTCTTCCCGGTGCGGGAGGAGCTTTCCCCCTTTGCGCCGGACGCGCCGGTCGGGGAGGCGCGGTACTTCGACGCGGTGGAGATCGCCTACTTCATGACCTACTGCCCGGCGAACGGTCGACCGCTCAACTTCTACCTCCTGCGGTCCGCCGACGGCACGGAAGCCCTGCTGTCCGACACGCAGACCTACAACGACGAAACGTTTTCCGAGCCGGTCCGATTCACCGGGTACGCTTCCCTGCCGCTCGGCGGGGCGGCGGAACGGTTGATCCCCCAGTGCATCTTCAGCGAGGCGGCGCTCGCCCGTTACGGGGACGCGCAGGTCGTCCTGCAAACGGTTTCCCAGTCGGCGGTCCTGCGGCTGAACAAGCGTGCCGGGGAGCACCCGAGCGTCGCGTTCGTGTGCGTCTCCGCCGCCGCTATGCTGTCGTTCTGCGTCTTTCTCGCCATGCTTTTGAAGGAGTACTTCGGCGGGAAGCGCAGGAAGGTGAAGAACGACGAGTAAAGGGGTACGAAGGGTACGGTGGGGGTAGTAACTACCCCCACACCCCCGCAGTGCGAAGTTGACTTTGTCAACTTCGGGGGAGAAAAATAGAAAAACACACCTTCGCGCCTCGGGGTTTGCGTTTGGTGCTTGCTTGGTTTTTTCCTTCGCGACCCGGTTGTCGCGTGCTCCCGCGAAGCGCTCGCCCGCACCCAAGTTTCGTTTTTTACGTCGAAAATTTCAAAGACCGCTGACTTTTCACCGGGGAACCGGTGTGTCAACGGTCTGTTTTTGGTGTTGGATTTTCTTGAAAAGATGCGAAACGGGGCTTACCTTTTTATCGACTGAAATTCATCTTGAAGTAATCCATACAAATAGAGGTCTACCCAATTCCCCGCATTGTCCTGTGTTTGACTCCTCTGTATCCCCTCGCGCCTCATGCCCAATTTTTCCATCAACCCAACGGACTTTACCCCATCGATAGCCTCCGCGACAACTTTATGCAATTTCATATCAGAAAAGCCATATTTGAGTACTGCCGAGCAGGACTCATACGCATACCCCTGACGCCAATAGTTTTTATTGAATATCCAGCCGATTTCATAAACATCGTCCTCCCACGGCTTAAACAGGATATAACCGATTACTTTATTGGTCTGTTTCAGAACCGCCGCGAGAGCGCCGTTTTTTTCAATGCAAAACTCATTCAGAAATTGCCGTGTCTTTTCAAATGTATGTGCAGGCTCGCAATTTTTCATTGTTTCGCTATCGCCGAATATCTCATGTAAATCATGCACATCGTTTGGAGTAAAATCTCTGACATACATTCTTGCTGTTTCTATCCGCATAGTAGTCCCCTTGCTAAATTCCGGTTTGCCGAGCCGCCGCGATTGCGTTTGCCCCCCGAATTTTAGTGGAAGCGTTTCTGTTCATTGCAGCTTCCCTTCTTATTTTTTAGAAAATTTAATAAATTCATACGGCAGTCCAATCTCTTCGGAATATTTATGTATTTCCGCCTTTTCCTCGTCGGTCATTTCATCATAAAAAGGGCGATCCGATACCTTCCAGTATGTTTTTACTTCGTCTATTTTTAATGTATCGCCCCATGGGGCAATATAGGATTCTCCGACTTTATATTTCCCAACCTCTTTGTATACCCTTGTGGTATAGCAATATCCAAGTTTGGTTAAATAATTCTGAATTGACTCATACTCATTTTCGGGGAATGATATTTTTTTCATGCGGCAATAAATGCTCCTTTATTAAATCTCCGTCCATATCGAATAGAAAACGCTCCGGCGATTTTGTCCTCGTCCAGAGCGTTCCTATCCGCTGTCCCGGCTCGTCCGAAAGGCTGTTTTATGACCAGCGGTCAAGCCGAGCCGCCGTGTGACCGTGGTCCCCCCTCGAAATATCAGTAGAATCGGAAATTCGCGATGACCCGACCGAGCACCGTGACGTCCTCGGCGTAAATGGGTTTCATGGCGGAATTGGCGGGCTGGAGGCGAATGCGCCCACGGTCGTGGAACAGGCGCTTGACGGTCGCCTCGCTGTCGATCATGGCGACCACGATCTCGCCGTCGTCGGCACGCTGGTCGCTCTCGACCACGACGATGTCGCCGTCGAGGATGCCCGCTTCGATCATGCTCTCCCCCATGACGCGCAGGGCGAACAGGTTCGCACGTCCCCGCGCCATAACGATCGGGAAATCCACATACCCGTCGTAGTTTTCGACGGCGAGGATGGGGCTGCCGGCGGTGACGCGACCGAGGATCGGCACACGGCGGGTCTTTTCGCCGCCCGGACCGAGTTCGGTTTCGACGCGAATGGTGCGGCTCTTGCCGCCGGACATCTTGAGGTAGCCCTTGGTTTCGAGCCGGTGGAGGTAAGCGTGGACCGTCGAGGTGGAACGGATCCCGAGCGCGGCGCAGATGTCGCGCACCACCGGGGCATATCCGTTCTGTTCGATACAATCCCGCACATATTCGTAGATCTGCAGTTCCTTGTCGGTCAGCTTAGTCATCGGTAGAACCATTCCTTTCCGTTGCTTGTCCGTATTCCGCGCAGAGGCGGAAGAGCGCTTCGGCGCGTTCCTGCCGCCCGTTCAGCCAAAGGTAGCCGAACAAACTTTCCAATCCGGTCGCACGCCGGTAGTCGATGGCGGACGCGCTCTTGGCGCGGTGCCCGTTTTTCGCGTTCCGTCCGCCGCGGCAGACGTCGGCTTCCTCCTCCGTCAGATGCGGGAGCAGCGCTTCGAGCAGTTCGCTCTGCCGCTCCGCCGTCACCAGCGTCCGCACCGCGTCGTTGAGGGCGGACAGCCGGCAATCCCCGTTTCCGAGCAGGTACGCCCGGGCGAGCAGTTCGTAGTACGCGTCGCCGAGGTAGGCGAGCTGGAGGGGGGTATACGCCGACCGCCGGACCCCGTTCACAGTTTCTTCCATACCGCACCCTGCGGGGTGTCGATGATCTGGATGCCCTCCGCCTTGAGCTGGTCGCGGATTGCGTCCGCTTCTGCGAAGTTTTTCGCCTTTTTCGCCTCCGCACGGCGGTCGAGCAGGGCGCGGATGCGCGCTTCCTCCTCCCCGTCGGCGGCGGGCGCGTCCGCTGTGCGCAGGGCGGCAGCCCCGTCGAGCAGTCCGAGGGAGAGCACCTCGTCGAACGAGGCGACCAGCGCACGCTTGGTCGCGCCGGTCTCCGAGGATTTCAGCAGGTCGTACAGCACCGTCAGCGCCATGGACGTGTTCAGATCGTCGCCCAGCGCCGACGCGAACGTCTCCCGCCACGCGGAAACGGCGTTCCCGTCCGGTTCGCCCGACGCGTCCGCAACCGACGCGACGCGCTCGACCAGACGGCGGTAGGCGGACTTCGCGTTCTCGAGGTTCGGATAGCTGAACAGCAGCGAACGGCGGTAATGCGACTGCAGGCAGAAGAAGCGGTACTCCATCGCGGAATAGCCCTTCTCCTCGAGCAGGGAGAGCGTCAAAAATTCCCCGGACGACTTGCTCATTTTCCCGCCTTCGGTCGTCAGGTGGTGCACATGGAACCACTGCGGGCACCACGGATGCCCGAGGTAGGATTCGCTCTGGGCGATCTCGTTGGTATGGTGGGGGAACTGGTTGTCGATGCCGCCGCAGTGCAGGTCCAGCCGCTCGCCGCCGTACTTGATGGCGATGGCGGAGCATTCGATGTGCCAGCCGGGGTAGCCGAGCCCCCACGGGCTTTCCCATTTGAGTTCCTGATCCTCGAATTTGGACTTCGTGAACCACAGCACGAAATCCCCCTTGTTGCGTTTGTTGCCGTCCTCGCCGACCCCTTCGCGCACGCCGACTTCGAGGTTTTCCTCGCGGTGGCGGAGGAAAACGTGGTAGTTCGGCAGTCTGGACGTGTCGAAATAGATGTTCCCGCCCGCTTCGTAGGCGAATCCCTTTTCCAGCAGTCCCTCGACCAGGCGGATCATCTCCGGGACGCAGCCGGTCGCCGGCTGGACGACGTCGGGACGGCGGATGCGCAGTTTGCGGCAGTCCTCGAAGAACGCGTCGGTATAGAACTTCGCGATCTCCAGCACGGTCTTATGCTCCCGGCGGGCGCCGGCGAGCATCTTGTCCTCGCCCGTGTCCGCGTCGCTCGTCAGGTGACCGACGTCGGTGATGTTCATGATGCGCTTCACGTCGTAGCCCGACCAGCGCAGGAAGCGGTCCAGCACGTCCTCCATCAGGTAGGTGCGCAGGTTGCCGATGTGCGCGTAGTGGTAGACGGTCGGACCGCAGGTGTACATACGGACCACGCCGGGTTCGTAGGTGACGAACGGGTCGACCGTGCGCGTGAGGCTGTTATAGAGTCGTATGGTTGCCATGTATGCTCTCTTTCCTTTTTGCAAAAACGACGGGATGTTTATTTTTTGGGGTCTAAGTACTTCCAGTAGGAGCGCAGGTAGTTCACGCCGGACCAGACGGTGAAGAACGCCATGACGGCGACCGTCGCCAGCGAGAACCATCCGCGGCAGAACGGCAGGAGGAGCGGTTCGAGCAGCAGGGCGCAGACGCTGATGATCTGGGTGTTCGTCTTGATCTTGCCGAGCATATTCGCCGCGACGACCACGCCGCTCTTGGCGACCACCAGCCGCATGGACGTGACCGCCAGCTCCCGGAACAGCACCACGACGGCGCCCCAGAAGAACGCCTGCCGCAGCACCTCCGGCGGGACGCACCAGCCGTCCGCGTACGCCGGGTCGTACCGAAACGCGTACGACGACACGCACAGCGAGAACAGCGCGCCCAGCACGAGGAACTTATCCGCCAACGGGTCCATGAACTTGCCGAAATCCGTCACCAGACCGCGTTTGCGGGCGATATGACCGTCGAAGAAATCCGTCAGCGACGCGACGAAAAAGACCGCGAACGCCGACAGCCGACTGCACCAGTCCGCCGCCCCGTCGTCAAACGGGAAGAAGTCGTAGACCGCAAGCAGGATGAATACCGGGATACAGCAGATCCGGAACAGGGTCAGTTTGTTCGGTGTGTTCAAGGACACCCCTCCTTTTGTTCAGTTCGCCCGACCGAGCAGGTCGTAATCCAGCACCTCCCCGACGGTCACGTCCACGAACTCCCCTTCCCGGACGATGCGGGAGGACGAGAAGTAGATCTTGCCGTCGATGTCGTAGGCGTCGGCATAGGAACGCCCGTAGAACCGCTCGGCGACCTGATCGTAGCCCTCGCAGAGGACCTTGAGCGTCCGCCCGAGGAAGCGTTCGTTGCATTCGTTGTGGATGCGCTCCTGCTGCGCCATGAGGACGTCCAGACGCTTCTGCTTGGTCTTTTCTGGGACCTGGTCCGGCAGATCGTACGCCGGCGTCCCTTCCTCGCGGGAATAGGCGAACGCGCCGAGCCGCTCGAACCGCGTTTCCTTCAGGAAGTCCCGCAGCTCGTTGAACTGCTTTTCCGTTTCGCCCGGGAAGCCGACGATGACCGTCGTGCGCAGGATGATGCCGTCCACCCGTTCGCGCAGCTTGCGGACGACCTCCTCGATGCCCGCACGGGTGTCCCGACGGTTCATGCGGCGGAGGATCTCGTCGTCGATGTGCTGGATGGGCAGGTCGATGTACTTGACGACCTTCGGGTTGTTCGCGAAAACGTCGATCAGTCCGTCCGTGATGCGGTCGGGATAGCAGTAGAGCACCCGAAGCCATTCGATGCCGTCGATCTCCGACAGGGCGGTCAGCAGGCTGTCCAGGCAGTACGTCCCGTACAGGTCCTCGCCGTAGCGGGTCGTGTCCTGCGCGACGAGGCAAAGCTCCCGAACGCCGAGGGAAGCGAGTTCCTTCGCTTCCTCCAGCAGTTCGCCCATCGGACGGCTGCGGTACCGCCCCCGCAGGGACGGGATGACGCAGTAGGTACAGCAGTTGTCGCACCCTTCGGCGATCTGCAGGTACGCGAAATGGGCGGGGGTCGTCACGACCCGTTCCCCGCCGAGCGCACACCGCTCCACCGGGTCGACGGCGCGGAAGGTCCGCCCCTCGTACGCGGCGCGGACCGCTTCGCAGATGCGGTCGAACGAGCCGGTCCCGAGGATGCAGTTGACCTCGGGAAGTTCCTTGAAAATTTCCTCGCCGTACCGCTGCGGCAGGCAGCCGGTCACGACGATGCCCTTGAGGGTATGGTGCTCCTTGAGCCAGGCGACGTCGAGGATGTTGTCGATGGCTTCCTTCTTGGCGCTTTCGATGAAGGCGCAGGTGTTGATCACCACCACGTCCGCTTCGGTCTCCTCCGCGACCAGCTCGAAGCCGTCGTTCGCAAGCAGGGAGAGCATTCGCTCGGTATTCAGCAGATTCTTCGGGCAGCCGAGGGACACGAACCCCACCTTGATTTTCTCTTCCATTGTTTTTCTCCCAAACCAGTATATGCCGGACCCGTCAGAACGCTTCCCGGAAATAGGAAGAAATTTCCTCCCATCCGTAGCCGCTCCGGCGCAGAAAGTCCGACGCTTTCCGACGCGTCGCAGGGTCGGAGAAGTCCGCGGACGGGAATTTCCGTTCGAGCAGCTCCGCGATGCGTTCGCCGTGGTCCTCCTCCGCGTAGGGTTCGACCGCACGAGCGACCACGTCGGCGGAAAAGCCCTTGCCGAACAGTTCCTGCCGGATGCGCATCGGTCCGTAACAGCGGATGCGTGCGTAGGACTGCGCGTACCGCGCCGCCAGCCGGTCGTCGTTCACATAGCCGCGTTCCGCAAGCAAAGCGACCGTCCGCGCACAGACCTCGGGCGGGAAACGCCGACGCAGCTTCTCCGTCAGCCGACGGGAGGAATAATCGCCGTAGGACAGCAGCGAAAACGCCTTCTGCACGCAGGCGAGCTTCTCCGCCGACGCGAGGACCGCGTCCCGCGATCCCTCCGACAGGACCGCCCCTTCCGCAAGCCCCAGCGCTTCGCAGTCCGGGACGGTCAGGCGGACCGTTTCCGTTTCTCCCCCGCCTTCCGCACGCAGGACGACCGTGGCTTCGTGCCGCTCCTCGGCGACCTGCAGCCGTTCAACGATGTACACGGCGGCTCACTCGGCGTCCGCGCCGGCTTCGGGTCCGTCCGGTCCGCCGATCTCTTCGGGGTTGCCGCGGTAGTACGCCTTGATCTTTTCTTCCAGCTCCTCGGCGAGCGGTTTGTTTTCGCACAGCACGGTCCTGACCTTGTCCTTGCCGTTGCCGAGCTTTTCGCCGTTGTAGGACAGCCAGCCGCCGCTCTTTTCGAGCAGTCCGCACTTGACGCCGAGTTCGATGATCTCGCTTTCCTTGGAGATGCCCTTGCCGTAGATGATGTCGAATTCCGCGGTGCGGAACGGCGGGGCGACCTTATTCTTGACCACCTTGCAACGGACGTGGTTGCCGTAGACCTCGTCCCCCGTGCCGAGCTGGGCGACCTTGCGCACGTCGATACGCACCGAAGCGTAATACTTCAACGCCTGCCCGCCGGTCGTGACTTCCGGGTTGCCGTAGACCACGCCGACCTTCTGCCGAAGCTGGTTGATGAAGATAAGGATGCAGTTGGTCTTGGAGATCGGTCCCTTGAGCATCCGGAGCGCCTGCGACATCAGACGCGCCTGCAGACCGACGTGGGACGCGCCCATGTCGCCCTCCAGCTCCATACGCGGCACCAGCGCCGCGACCGAGTCGATGACCACCACGTCGATGGCGCCGGAACGGATCAGCGCTTCCGTGATCTCCAGCGCCTGCTCGCCGTCGTCCGGCTGGGAGACCAGCAGGTCGTCCAACCGCACGCCGAGCGCCTTTGCGTAGACCGGGTCGAGCGCGTGCTCCGCGTCGATGAACGCCGCTTCCCCGCCCCGCTTCTGCACTTCGGCGATGATGTGCAGAGCGATCGTGGTCTTCCCCGAGGATTCCGGACCGTAGATCTCGACGATGCGCCCACGCGGGACGCCGCCGATGCCCAGCGCCACGTCCAGCGAGATGGAGCCGGTCGGCACGCCCGTGACCCCCATGTCCATGCGCTCGCCCAGCCGCATGATCGACCCTTTTCCGTTTTGCTTTTCGATCTGCGCGATCGCCATCTCCAGCGCAGCTTTCCTATTTTCCTGCCCTTCCTTGGGCTCCTTGGTTTCCTTTTCCTTCGCCATTTGCGCGTCCTTTCCGAGAAAACAGAACTTTTGTTCTCTTTTTTTCCAGTATAACACAGTTTTCGGGGTTTGTCAATTGCTTTTTTTGTGAACGGACGGTGTTTTTTCGCCCGTTTTGCGGGCGGTTTTTCGCCGTTTTGCGGGGTATCGGCGATTTTTTGGTAAAATTCCCGAAAAAAAGGGACGGATTTGTGGAATACGGCTATGGACAAATCCGAGCGGGTATTTTATAATGTAGGTAGACAAACAGTTTGAATCGAAATAAAGGAGCAGGAAGATGGCAAACGGAAGTCACGGCGGGCTGGGGCTGATCGTCATGGACAACTGTAAGGAGCTGGGGGAAAAGGTAGACAACTGGCTCAAGGAGCTTCGCGGAGAGAAGGACAAGGATCTCAGCTACATCATCCCGACGGAGGAGGTCCGCTTCAACAACGGGGAGGGCAAGGTGCGCATCCTCGATTCGGTGCGTGGGAAGGACCTCTACATTCTCACCGACGTCGGGAATTACCATTGCACCTACACGATGTTCGGTTACGAGAACCGCATGGGACCGGACGAGCATTTTCAGGACATCAAGCGGGTGGTTTCCGCCATCGGGGGCAAAGCGAGCCGCATCACGGTCATCATGCCCCTGCTCTACGCGTCCCGGCAGCACCGCCGCAAGGGTCGCGAGTCGCTGGACTGCGCCGTCGCGCTCGAGGAGCTGCAGAACATCGGCGTCGAGGCGATCCTGACCTTCGACGCGCACGACCCGAACATCTGCAACGCCATTCCCGGCACGTCGTTCGAGAACGTCTTCCCGACGTATTCCATCCTCAAGACCTTCATCTCCAAAGAGGGCGACGACATCTTCAAGGATAACATGACCATCATCAGCCCGGACACGGGCGCCATGGACCGCGCCGTCTACTACGCGAGCGTCCTCGGGCTGGACGTCGGGATGTTCTACAAACGCCGTGACCGCACCCGCATCGTCAACGGCAAGAACCCGATCGTACAGCACGAGTACATCGGCGGTCCGCTCGACGGCAAGAAGGTCATGATCATTGACGATATGCTCGCCTCCGGGCAGTCGGTCATCGAGGTGGTCAACGAGGCGGTCAAGCGCAACGCCAAGGAGATCTACGCGGTCACGACCTTCGCGTTCTTCACCGAAGGCGTCGAGGCGTTCGACAAGCTCTACGAGGAGGGCAAGCTCGCCCGGTTCTACACGACCAACCTCTCCTACATTCCCGAGACGTATCTCGACCGTCCGTGGCTGGTGCGGGTGGACCTGTCGAAGTTCATCGCGAAGATCGCCCACACGCTCAACAACGACGAGTCCCTCTCCCCCCTGCTGGACTGCACCGGGCGTATTCGCCGCCTGCTCAAGCACCGGCAGACCGTCTGAACCGCCATGCGTGCGTCCGACTGGAAGCTGGGGCTTTCCACCTGTGCGTCCGACTCGGTCGCCGAGGAGGTGTTCGCCGCCTACGCCGACGCGGGCATCGCCGTCATGGAGGTGTCCCTGCCGTGGGAGGTCTACCCGTCCGTTCGGTGGAAGGCGCTGCAGGCGCTCTCCGCCCGGTACGGGGTCGAGGTGCGGTCGGTGCATCTGCCGTTCCTCCCGTTTGAGATCAACGACCTGTCGTCGCTCGACGCGTCCGTCCGTGCGAACACGGTTTCCGCGCACGCGGAGCTGCTCGCCCGTGCGTCCGACGCGGGAATACGCGTCGCCGTGGTGCATCCGAGCGCCGAGCCGATCCCCGCGTCCGAGCGTGCGGAACGGTTGAAGTACACGCAGGAAAGCCTCGCTCTGCTCGCGGAGCGCGCCGCCGCCTGCGGCGCCGTCGTCGCCGTCGAGGACCTGCCGCGGACCTGCATCGGGTCGACGCTCGCCGAGATGGAATTCCTGCTCGAAGCCGACGGGCGGCTCCGGCTCTGCTTCGACACGAACCACCTGCTCGGCGGTGCGGACCGCAATCCGGCGTACATCCGTGCGCTTGGGCACAAGTTCGTCACGCTGCACGTCTCGGATTACGATTTCGTCGACGAGCGGCACCTGCTGCCCGGCGAGGGACGCAACGACTGGTCCGCGATCGTCTCCCTGCTCGAGGACGCCGGGTACGGCGGTCCGTTCCTGTACGAGGTGCGCCGCACGCCGCAAGCCGGTCGCCGTGCGCTCCGCTACGACGACTACCGCCGGAACTACGACGCCGTCGTCAACAAGCTGCCTATCCCGAGGGTCGTGTGAGGGGAGAACGAGGGGTACGGGGGTACGTTTGGGGGTGCCAGCACCCCCAAGCCCCCCTAGCGCGAAGTCAACTCCGTTGACTTCGGGGATGGATTTTGAAACGCGTCGGCTGAAATTTGCACCTTACTGCAAAAACGTTGTCACCCCCAAATTCGCGTCATTCCTATCGCAATTCGCAAAAGTCAAGGACTTTTGCGAACGCCGAAGTTTCCCCTTGCGGCTCAGCCGCGAGCCGCATTTTCGCCCTGCGCGTTGCGCAGAGCGAAAACCGTGGAAATTCGGAATGTGCGCCCCCAAATTTTCGTCAAGCAAAAAAACTTCCGGCGGACTGCTGTTCGTCGGAAGAATTTTTTTACGTTGTCTGCGTGTCTGGATTCGAGGCAGAGCGGTCAATTGGGGGCGCTGGTTGCGACAGCAACCGCCAGACTTTGGGGGTGACGGGAAGTCCGTGAAAAACAAGAAAAGAAGGCTCAAATTCGAGCCTTCCTTTTATTTACCCCCAGACTGCGGGGGTTTGGGGGTTGTCACAACCCCCAACGTACTCCTCGTACTCCTCGTACTCCTCGTAATTCCCTTTTTACTGCCGTGCAGCCAAGCGGTTGTCGCTGACGGTGAGCCAATGCACGAGCTGTGAAAGCTCCTCGCGGAAAGCGAGGCGCTGGGTGACGTCGGTAAAGAACGGCGCGAGCGCGTTCTCGGCGTCCTGCACGGACGAGATAGTCTCGGCGCAGTAGGCGCGTTTCTCGGCGACCGACGCGGACGCGAGGTCGAACGCCTCGGCGGCGTCGAGGATCGGCTGGAGCGTGGCGCGGATCTCACCGCACTGTTCGTCGGTCAGCCCGGCGTAGGGCTTGTAGACGCTGTCGGCACGCCGGATCACGGCGGAAAGCTGGGCGGAAACCGTTTCGCTCAATTTGGTCGCCTGAACGGAAGGCGTGCGGAACGCACCGCGCTCGACGGCCTTCAGGTAGGTCTGGAACACGTTCGGGAGCGAAAAGACGGATACGCCGTCCGCACCGGCGTCGACGACCTCCTCCATCTGCAGGGCGAAGTTGGACAGCACGGTCTGCCCGAACCCGGAGATCCCGGTCGAATAGAAGCAGGCGTCCCCCGCGATGTCCGCGAACTGGGCGGCGTTGCCGGAAACGTAGCGGTTGTCCTCGCCGTAGGACATGGAATACATATCGTCGAGGTACCCGTTTTCGACCCAGTTGCGGCAGTCCTGCAGGACGCGGACGCTGTCGACGTCCAGCCGCGGATAGACGGCGGCGGAGAGGGAGACGGACGGCGCCTCCTTGCGAAGCATGGCGCTGATCTCCCCGACGAAGGAGCTGATGATGTTCTGGCGGAAGGCGACCCAGCTGTTCTTCAGCTCGCCGTCCGGCAGGGTCGCGGGATCGACGTCGGTCCCGGCGGACGCCTGCCACGCGGACACGATGTCCGGGTTGTAGCCGAAGTCGTCCTCCTCGTAGTTGAGGTCGGAGAAGCGGATGTAATCCAGGTGGATGCCGTCCACGTCGTACTTGTTCACGATCTCCCGGTAGAACTCCAGCAGGAAGGAGCGGACCTCGGGGTCGTTCGGGTTGAGGAAGATGAAGTGGGTCGAGGAAGCGGTGTAGAAGAACGTGTCGCGTCCCTGCCGGTCCAGCATCCAGCGCCCCTTGAAGTGGTCGGCGAGCTCCATGTTCGCCTGCTCCTGCGCTTCGACCGTGCCGATGAAGAAGTTCTCCACCCACGCGTGCACTTCGATGCCGTACTCATGCCCGATGCGGACGAAGCCGTCGAGCAGGTCGTAGTCCCCGCTTTCGACCGTGTGGAGGATCAGCGGGTTCTCCGAAAAGCCGGTGAACCGCCCGTTGTACCAGCTTTCGAGGTAGACGGCGTTGATGTTGAGCGAGGCGATGCGTTCGACCGTCGCACGGACCTCGTCGTCGCTCTTTTCGTTCCCGCGGTACCAGACCGCACGGTTTTCGACCGCGTGGGTGGGAATGAGCGCGTACTGCAGGTCGGGGATCGCCGCGTCAAGCTCGTCCGCGCCCTGCTGCGCACGCTCGAAGTCCCCCGCGCGGAGCGCGGAAACGGATTCGTCGGCGAGTGCGTTCAGGTCGGACAGGGTCTTTTCGACGGTCGCGTACTCCAGATCCAGCAGCTTCGCTTTGGCTGCCGACAGGGTCTCCTCGGCGGCTTCGAGCCGGAACGCGAGGTCGTTGAAAACGGTTTCCGGCGTGGCGAACAGGGCGACGCGCATCGCATCCTCGTCGAAGCGCGCCTCCGCGCCGTAGCGGTAGCAGCCCTGCAGGGCGGTGCTCGCCGTGCCGTGCCCGGAAAGGACGTACCCGCCGTCCGGGATCGCCGAATCCCCCTGATAGCTTTCGCCGACCATTTTGCCTTCGCTGTCGACGAGGATCTCGTATCCGTAAGCGTTCGTGCCGGTGGACGCCTGCCCGCGGTAGACGATCAGCAGGTTCTCCCCGCGCACCTGGTTGACGCCGGACACGTCCAGCGCGGACACGGCGTAGTTGCCGCGCCCGAGCGAAACCACCGCCTTTTCGCCGGTTTTGACCCCGGTTGCGGCGGCGAAGTTCTCGCTGTCGTTGTGGATACTCAGGACGTACCCGTTTTCCGGGATCGCCATGTCGCCCGCCGCACGCTTGACATCGGTGACGACGCCGTCGGCGG
Source organism: uncultured Clostridia bacterium (assembly GCA_947627335.1). GTDB lineage: Bacteria > Bacillota > Clostridia > Oscillospirales > CAG-382 > Coliplasma. The sequence continues at coordinate 15,506 of CANQVQ010000017.1, forward strand.
AGATGGCGATCTCGATTCCGTACTGGTTCGCGCCGGTAGACGCGCCATAGGCGGGGGTGTACAGCACCGTGACCCCCTCGGGGGAGCGCACCGCGTCCGTCTTATCGAACGGGAAGAACGTTCCGCCGATGCGGACGAACGGACCGGACAGCGCCTGCGTATCCAGGAACACGGTTCCGACCGGCTGCCCGACCTCCAGCTCCTCCGCCGCGTCCGCGTAGGACCCGGCGAACGTGAAGGCGGCGCCGCCCGCGTTCGGGAGCATACTGCGCGCATTGCGCTCGCCGACGAAGGCGACCGCGTCGTTCAGCACGACCACGTCCACCCGATCCACCGTCGCGGGGGGCGTACCGAGCGCGTCGCCGTAGGAATGGGTCAGGTAGACCCCGTCCCCGTCGATGCTTTCACAGTCCTGCGCTTCCGCCGGGACGCGGTAGACCGTGTCGCCGACGAGCAGGGCTTCCGTATCGCTGTAGGACGACGGTTTGTCCGCGTCGGACAGGGAAAGCACGGTTTCGGCGGGCAGGAACGCTTCCGCGTAGGCGCGGGCGAGCGAACCGTAAAAGACCAACTGGTCCTTCCCCGGTTCGGGGGAGGTCCGGTCGCTCAGGGATTCCACCTTGCACCGCTTCCCCAGCTCGTCCAGCACCGCGACCGCACATTCCGACGGAAACTCCGACGCGCCGGACGCGTAATCGGCGGTGAACAGGTACACGCCCTCCCCCTGCAGACCGTCCGCCGGGTCGCGGTAGAGGATCCGGCGCTTCTTCGCCGCACGGTAGCTCCCCGCCTGCGGGGACACCGTCCCGACGTCCTGCCGTTCGGGTTCGCCGAGCAGCTCCGCGCCCGTGACCGTGACCGCCTGCCCGGCACGCGGACGTTCAAACGCGTCCGCCGGGACGGACAGCACAAAGCCGCTGTACGGGATCGGCAGGGCTTCCCCGTCGCTCCCGTCCGAAACGCCAAGCACGGAATAGACGGTCTCGCCGTCCTCCCGTTCGCCGTTCACGCAGAGGGTCGTCCGCCCTTCCGCCGGTTCGACGGTCAGCGCGGGGCTTCCGTCCTTTTCGTACGCACGGGTATACACGACGGCGCTCCCGTCCGACGGAACGGGTCCGTCCCGCAGGGCGACGTCCACCGCCTGCTCCCCGATCTGCACGCGGAAGCTCCCGTCGAGCGGAACGGAGTCCGGTCCCTCCTCCTCTTCTTTGCCGCAGGACGCGAACAGCGGGAGCAGGAGCGCCGCGGAGAGCGCGAACGTGAGGGTGCGGAACAGCCGTCGGGCGAACTTCGGTTGGCGTTTTGTCATGGGTCTGTGGTTCCTTTCGGGAAAAAGTGATTTCGTACTGCCCCAGTTTAGCAAAAACCGCCCTTTTTGTCAAGCGTCGCGGACGGATTTCGCGGAAAAGACAAAAAGATTCACAATCTGTTCAACAATTTCGGAGGAAATATGTTATACTATAGGTAAACGATAGGTTGAAGGAGCGACGTTCATGATCAGCAAGGTCCTGCGCACGACCGCCGAAGGGATCGGCTTTACATACATGGAAGCGGCGAAATCCGGGAAGGACAGCCTGTACGGGGTGTACGGCGGCTACCTCGTCACCCTCTACGACGCGGGAAGCAGCCAGAGCTTCTACATCAGCTACTTCCTGCGCGACGGCGACGGGGAGGAAGCGGACTCGGTCCGCCTGCTCGAACTGTCCGAATCCCTCAAGCACGCCGCGGAGGACGTGCGCCTGACCGAATGCGACGTGCAGCCGGACGGGCTTTTCTGCAAGGTTTCCGCCGAGATCGATCGCTTTGTCGCCTTCCTCGACCGCACGGTCGCGCTCCTGCAGGAGCAGGGCGCCGACGGGGTCACGCACTGCAGCCGGTGCGGGAATCGGATCGGCAAGCGTCCGCCGAAAAAGCTGTTCGCGGAGCGTCGGAACCACCTGCTCTGCGAGCATTGTGCGCTGGAATTGCTCGAGGAAAGCACGAAGGCGACGGACGTGGATCTCCCGCCCAAGCACACCGGCAAGGGGCTGCTCGGTGCGGTCGGCGGCGGGCTGCTCGCCGTCGTTGCGTACCTGCTTCTGTACACGTTCCTTGCCCCGCTGTTCGCGGAATCCTCGTTCGAGGTCCGTTATGTGCTGTGCCTGCTCGGATTCTTCGCGGCGTGGGCGGTCTACGCCGGGTTCCGGCTGTTCAGCAAGCGTCCCTGCGCGAGCGCGTACGCGATCGTCGGGGTCGTGACGGCGCTCTCCGTCGCCGCCGGGCAGTACCTCGGTTCCTTCGTCGGCTACGCGAAGATCCAGGGCTTTTCGATTTCGGAGGCGGTCCGGCTGCCGTCGATGTGGCTGATCCACCTGCGTTCGGCGGTGGATAAGGCGACGGTCACCTACGACCAGAGCCTGCTCGACCTGTACGACGCGCCGTCGTCGCTGTTCTGGCGGCTGCTGGTGTTCAGCCTGCTGTTCGCCGCGATCGGGGCGACGATGTTCCTGTTCAGACTGCGCGAAAACGGGTATCCGCACGAGGAACCGCCGGAGATCGAGACCCTGCGCATCCAGCCGTCCGAACCGAAGCCGGAAGAACCGTAAAGGACCCCTTTTTCCCCCTTGATCCCCCATCCATACCATAAAAAAACAAGAGGAGGCATTTCTGATGTATGTTCTGATCGTGGAGGACGACCACGCGCTCGCGGATTCGCTCGGCGAGCTGATGAAGGAGCACCGCTACACCTACGACACCGTCGACAACGGCGCCGACGGGCTTGCCTACGCCGAAAGCGACCTGTACGACCTAATCCTGCTCGACATCATGCTGCCGAAGCTGGACGGCATCGAACTGGTCAAGCGGCTGCGCAAGAAAAAGATCCGCACCCCCGTCATTCTGCTGACCGCACGGGACAGCATCTCCGACAAGGTTCGCGGACTCGACTGCGGTGCGGACGACTACATCACGAAGCCGTTCTCCGAAAGCGAGCTGTTCGCCCGCATTCGCGCCAATTCCCGCCGTCAGGGGGAAATGGTGCTGGACGAGATCGTCGTCGGGGACCTGCGGCTGGACCTGTCCTCCTCCGAACTGCACTGCGGCAAGCGCAAGATCCGGCTGGGATTCAAGGAATTCACGCTCTTTAAGCTGTTCATGCAGAACCCGCTGCAGGTCTTTTCCAAGAGCGAACTGCTCGGCAAGATCTGGGGCTACCTGTCCGACGCGGAGGAGAACCACGTCGAAGTGTACGTCTCCTTCCTGCGCAAGAAGCTCGCCTACCTCGGCACGGAGGTCCGCATCGAGACCATCCGCAAGCTGGGCTACCGCCTCAATCCCACCGCGGAGAAGGAAGAGGAGGAAACGGCTTGATCCGCCGGCTCCGGCTGCAATTCATCCTGTTGAATATGGCGCTCGCGACGGCGATCCTGCTCGCCGCCCTGACCTTCGTCTACCTGCGAACGTCCGGGGAACTCGAGCGCCAAAGCACCGCGTACCTGCGGCAGTTCGCCGGGCGACGGCTGTCACTGCTCGACCAGTTCTTCGACGCGAACGCCGAACTGCTCGGGGAGGGCTACGGGACCGCGGAGGCGCCGGAAGGCGGGGAAACGCCCTATTCGACCTTCGCGCTCTACGTTTTCGAGCAGAGCGGGACCTACCAGGTCGAGGGGCTGGGCGAAACGCTGTCGAAGGAGGAGCGGGAGCGCTACTGCAACGATCTGATCCGGCAGGTCTACGCGTCCGGGGAGTCCGAGGGCGTCCTGCGCGAACCGTCGGTGCGCTACCTGTCCCTGTCCGCGCCGTACGGGCGGAAATTGGTCGTCATGGACCGTGCCGGGGAAACGCACGCGAAGCGGGTGCTGCTGTTGACGCTGTGCGCCGTCGGGATCGGGGCGTTCGCCCTGCTGCTCCCGGCAAGCTGGCTGTCCTCCCGCGTGCTGGTGCGCCCGGTCGAGCAATCGACGAAGCGGCAGCAGCAGTTGGTGTCGGACCTGTCGCACGAACTCAAGACCCCCGTCGCGGTCATCGCGGCGAGCGCGGACGTCCTGCGCGCCCACGCGGACGAGAAGGTCGGCGAGCAGGAAAAATGGCTCGGGTACATCACGTCGGAGACGGAACGGATGTCGTCGATGATCTCCGATATGCTCCAGCTTGCGCGGACCGCCGAAGCGCCGCCGCTCTCCGAACAGGACGTTTTCGATCTCAGCGAACTCGCCTACGAAACCGCACTGCCGTTTGAAAGCATCTGCTTCGAGCGTGGACGGACGCTGGAGATCGACGTGCAGCCGGACGTGTTCGTGCAGGCCCGCGCAGACGCTCTGCGGCAGCTGCTTTCGACGCTGCTCGACAACGCCTGCAAGTACGCCGACGACGGCGGGACGGTTTGGCTGTCCCTTTCCGCGAACGCGGACAAAGTCTCGCTCGCCGTGCGGAACACGGGTCCCGTCATTCCGCCCGAAAGCCTGCCGTTCCTGTTCGACCGGTTCTACCGCGTCGATGCGGCGCGGACGCGCTCCGTGGGCGGTTACGGGTTGGGGCTTGCCATCGCCAAGAAGCTGGTCGAAGAGAACGCCGGAAAGATCGCCGTCCGAAGCAACGAGACGGAGGGCACCGTGTTCACCTGTACCTTCCGTCGGGCAAAAAAGCAGGAGAAGGCTTCCGGGTGACAAACACGGTCACTGCTTCGTGTTTCGCCGCCGTAACGATGGTTTAATTGTATCCTGCACTTTGTTTTCACTGTATTTTTGCCAAAAGCAAGCCGACCGCCGACGGCTTGCTTTTTTTCGGTTTCTCAGTCGAAAAGCGTCACGTCATCTGCTTTCTTACCTTTTGTAGAGCGCCTTTTTCCAGACGGGAGATCTGCGCCTGCGAAATGCCGATCTCGCGGGAAACTTCGGTCTGGGTCTTGCCGTTGTAGAAGCGCATGGTGAGGATCCGGCGCTCGCGAGGGGTCAGGGTGCGCATGGCGTTGCCGATAGCGATGCTGTCGAGCCAGCTGTCGTCGGTGCAGGCGGCGTCGCTGATCTGGTCGAGGACGTAGACGGAGTCGCCGCCGTCGGAGTAGACGGGGTCGTAGAGGGAGATGGGGTCGACGATCGCGTCGAGGGCGTTGCGGACGGCTTTCGGGGATTCGCCGAGTTCCTGCGCGACTTCGTCGACGGTCGGGTCGCGGGAGAGCCGGTTTTTCAGGGATTCCTTGGCTTTCATGGCTTTGTAGGCGAGGTCGCGGAGGGAACGCGGGACGCGAAGCATACTGTTGTCCCGCAGGTAACGGCGTACTTCCCCGACGACCAACGGGACGGCGTAGGTGCTGAATTTGACCTCCTGGGACAGGTCGAAGTTGTCCACCGCCTTGATCAGCCCGATGCAGCCGACCTGAAAGAGGTCGTCGGCGTTCTCGCCACGGCTCTGGAAGGACTGGATCACGCTCAGGACCAGCCGCAGGTTGCCGACAATGAGCTTCTCGCGTGCCGCTTTGTCTCCGGCTCGCGTCTTGCGGAGCAGGTCGATCTTTTCTTCCTCGGTCAGCAGTTGCAGTTTGGACGTGTTGATGCCGCAGATCTCTACCTTGTGAAACATAAAAAACCTCCGGTTCGGGAACTTCTGATTCGCAGATAGTGTTCCCCGCCGAAGGTCGTTTTCTGTTGCAAATTTGTAAATTATCCGCGAAATGCCTGCACGGCGTCCGCACCGTTCCACGTCGAACCCGCAAACTTTTCACACACGGGTCGTTACCCGCTATTCCTCCCCAACCCCAAGGCGAAACCGTAAACCGGGGGCGCAGATCGTGACAACGATCACGCGAATTTGGGGGTCACGTTCTTTCCCCCAACGGGGGGCAGGCGGTTCTCCTTTTCACGCGTTCCTTCCCGATTTTTTCGACCCGGGACGGGTCGAAAAATGCGGCTCCCTGACCGAGCCGCAAGGGAAGGAACGCCCAAAATGGGGGACACGTTGCGGGGTGCAGGGGAAGTCACTTCCCCTGCGCGTTCTCCCCGTACTCCTCGTCCTCCTCGTCCTCCCCGTTCCCTCGTCTCACGTTTCCGACATTTTTTCACCCCCGCCATGCACAACTTTTCACTTTTCGTCATAAACTACCACAGAACAAAGTGACGAAAGGGGATAGAACCATGTGTTCCATCTGCGGAATGTTCGGCGGTGGAGCGGCGCGGGACGTGATCGACGAGATGAACGGTCGAATGGCGCACCGCGGACCGGACCAAACCGGCACCTACCGAAGCGGGGAAGTAACGCTGGGGCATAACCGGCTGGCGGTCATCGACCCGGCTGGCGGCGCACAGCCGATGACGGCGGAATACCAAGGACGCCGCTGCACGGTCGTATACAACGGCGAACTGTACAACACGCCGGAGCTGAAAACCCGGCTGGCGGCGGAGGGCGCGACCTTCCGCACGCACGCGGACACCGAGGTCGTGCTCTGGGCGTACCTGCTCTGGGGGGAGGACTGCCCGACGGAATTCAACGGGATCTTCGCGTTCGCGGTCTACGACGAGCAGGCGAAGCGGCTGTTCCTCGCACGCGACCGGCTGGGGGTCAAGCCGCTCTACTACGCGTGGGCGGGCG
>CANQVQ010000018.1 GCA_947627335.1 uncultured Clostridia bacterium
AACGGGATGTTCACGATGGGCGACGTGGCGAAGCGGTCCCTGACGACGCACGGCGAGGACAGCCTTTACAAGCTGTTCGGCGTCAATGCGGAGCTGCTGATCGACCACGCGTGGGGCTGGGAGCCCGTCACGATCGCCGACATCAAGGCGTACAAGCCGGAAAGCCGCAGTCTCAACTCCGGGCAGGTGCTTTCCACCCCGTATTCCTTCGAGAAGGCGCGTATCGTCGCGAGGGAAATGACCGATGCGCTCGCGTATGAGCTGGTGGAGAAGCGGCTCGTCACCGATCAGGTGGTCCTGACGGTCGGCTATGACGTCGAAAACTTCCGGGATCCGCAGATCGCCGAAGCGTATCAAGGCGAAGTCGCTTCCGACCGATACGGGCGGGTCGTCCCGAAGCAGGCGCACGGTTCGCAGCATTTGAAACAGCACACCTCCGCCGGTTCGCTGCTCGAAAAAGCCGTCGCGGAACTTTTTGACCGGGTGGTGGATCGGGAACTTCTGGTCAGGCGGATCAATGTCTGCGTCGCGCATCTCGTCGCGGAAGACGAGGTCGGGGCGGAAGGCGGCGAGCAGCTCTCCCTGTTTGACGATTTCCAAGCGCTCGAACGGGAAATGGTGAAGGAAAAGGCGGACCTTGAACGGGAGCGGAGCCGGCAGGACGCCGTTCTGGACATCCGCAAGCGGTACGGCAAAAACGCGATCCTGCGCGGGATCAACTACGAGGAAGGCTCGACCGCTAAGGAACGAAACGGACAGATCGGCGGTCATAAGAAATAGTCCGCCGGGAAAGGACGCCGAAAATGAGGGATGAATACCGGGATATGCTCTATTTGCCGCATAAGCAGTCCGCGACAAGGGAACACATGAGCATCCACGACCGTGCGGCGCAGTTCGCCCCGTTTGCGGCTCTGACCGGGTATGACAGCGCCATCGACGAAACCGCCCGCTTCACGGAGGACAGGATTCCGCGCAGCGAAACGGACGAGGAACTGCTCAACGAGCGGGTCCGCTTCCTTTCCGAACGGATCGCGGAGCAGCCGGAGATCACCGTCACATACTTCCTTCCCGACGAACGGAAAGCCGGAGGCGCCTATGTCGCCTGCACGGGTCGCGTCAAGCGCATCGAACCGCTCCCGCAGCGTATCCTTTTCACGGACGGCAGGGAAGTCCCCCTGGAGGACATTCTGACGATCGAAAGCCCGCTTTTCCCGAAAAAGGAGCCGGACTGACGCTCGCGGAAGCCCGAAAGGCGTCCCTGAAGTTTTTGTCGGCACACGCTCCTCCAAGCCGTCCAAATCACGAAACAGAATTTCCTTCTATGGAAAAAAGAGGAACCGCACACCGGCAGTTCCTCTTTTTTGAAGCGTCTCGAATTTTTTTGCTGAATCACGGATCGACGTTGAGCTTCTTTGTCAATTGGATAAACCAATCCTTCTGTCTGTATGCATCGAAGCAGCTCCAATTCAGCTCCTCCCGAAGCGTTCTCACGATTTGCAGCTTGTCGGAAGGCGCGTCGGCTATTTTCCAACCGCATAGCAACGGGTGCGTGAGGGTATGCGCTTTTACGCCGATCGACTTTACCGCACACGCAGCCGCACGGGTGAGATGCTTTCTCACGATCGATTCGTCGTTGCCAAGCGATACTTCCTCTTCCGCAATGCAGCGGTGAAGCGTGCAAAGATGATTCAGGGATTCATATCCCATATCGTCGTTTGGGTATGCCGCTTCCAACAGCCCGACGACTGCCTTGTTGACTTTGTAAACGGAATCGTCGCCGTAACGGTTTACATGGCACATATTGAGCCGTGCCGCCATATGGAAAAGCATATCCAAATACCAATGGTTGACGAAGCAAAATGTTTCGGTAAGCCAATCCTCTTCATCGTGTATCAGCATAAACAGCATTTCCTGACAATGATTTATTTGAAACGCTTTTCTCGCCCAGTCGTTTGCTTTTTGCTCATTTCCGTTTGCGGAATAGGTTTGCGCCACTTCCATGACGGCTTGCCCTCGGTAATAACTGCCGTCTTTGTCGTTTGCGGCGGAATTGTATATTTCCGTGCCAAGTTCAATAATTTCGTTTTGATATTTTATTTTATCCGTATCGAAATAGATTGACATGAGCATTTCCTTGACACGAATGTCGTTTGGCATTCTTTTGTACGCTTCCAGCCAAAGGGGAATGACTTCCGCACGCTTGCCGTCTCGAAATAACCTTTCCGCTTTCAGACTGCATTCCTCGAAATATTTGTCCGCTTGGATTTGCTCGACCTGCAGCAATTCATCGACCGTTATTCCAAAATACCGTGCGATAGCAGGCAAGAGCGAAATATCCGGGGAAGTGACGCCATTCTCCCATTTGCTCACGGCTTGATACGAAACGCCGAGATATTCCGCAATTTTTTCCTGGGAGACATTCTTCGCTTTTCGTAATGCTTTCAACTTATCTGCAAGATTCATAGAGGTTGTTCCTTTCTGTTTTATTGTAGCTACGCTTTTATTATAGCACATGAACGATAAGAAGCAATAACCCGTATTTCGATATGCAGGCGAGAAACGCAACTGAATTTATATGTCAAACGGAAAAAGGGGAGGGGCGACGAGGCTTGCATTTTTTCCGCCGGAACGCAAAAACCCCGTGAGAACTGCTTTCTCACGGGGGACGGATACACGGGAATTTACCTTCTTTGCCATGCCAGCGCTCTCTCGTCTAAGAAATCCAAATCATGAAACAGCGAATGGATCTCCTGCATACACTTTTCGCAGGCATATGCAATGAATTCGTCCGCCATTTCCTTTGTAAAGAAGAACGTTGTACCTGTCCAATGGCTTTGAAAGTCGGCTTTCATCTCGGTCAGGAATGCATGAATCGAAAAACGTCCTAATTGATTCAGGGGTTCCTCGTCGAACGAAACAGGAACCGTAATGGTATTCGAGAGTGCATATTTATGAATCACATATTGATTCAGCAGTGCGTAGTCATTATGTAATCTTTCAATATTTCCCGGTGGCAATGGATCCCAGTGGTAGCGATCATACACAAAATTTCTGAAATACAGGTCTTGTATCAAATGAAGATAGTAGCCAAGGTATAGGTCGTCCTCAAGCATTTTGGAAAGGAAAGCGGAACGAAAACCTGTCAAATCATACGTTTTTTTCGTTCCGTCGCAGACACTGATTTTCAAATGGCTGTTCCCGCTTGTCGCGGCATCGGGCAAAATGGAGCCGAGACGCAATCGGTTTTTATCTTTGTATTCATATTTTTTGGATATGAAATCTGTTATTGCCAGATGAATGATCCTGGAAGCCATTCCCATTTTCTCCCTTGCGAATACCAATTTGAACGTCTGCTTTTCCCAAAAATGGACGACCCCGAAAGGGAATCGCCCATTCACCCGTTTGAAAGGATTTCCCGCCTCACGGGGTTTTCGGATACACGGAAATTACAAGTTCGGGATCATTTTACCAGTTTTTCGAGTTTTTCATCGTCGACATAAATGGAGACCTCGCCGCACTTCGGGCATACTGCCACTTTGGGATAAACGGCTTTGCCGGTCAAGCCCTTCTTGCGGATCACGTTGCCGATGCCGCCGGTGAACGTGAAGCCTTCCTCCATTTCCTCTCCGCAGCGAATACACGTTCTCATTTTTGGTATCTCCTATTGGTCGTTTTATGAAAATCTGCGTTTTTCCGGCGTAAAATGCGAATTATGCTTCCAGAATATAGGCTCTCCCATATTCTTTGTATCCGATCGACTTTGCAAGTTCAAAAGAGGCAAGATTTCCTACATTGCACTCCCATTGCGGGCAAATGCCGTTTTGGAGCAACCGATGCGTTGCCAGTGCGGCGGTGCGCTTTCCGTATCCTTTTCGGCGTTCTCCTTCCAAAGTCATGATCCCGGTATGCTGAATCCGGTCTCCCATGTAGGGCATATCCGGCGCATCGCAAACCGAAACCAGCCGTCCGTCCTGAAAATACCCGGTCAGAAAGCCTTCCTTTTCCGAAAAATAATCCGACAGCCAACCGTCAGGATCAGCGTTTTTGTGCGTTTCCCGGAAAAAGGATTCAAAAAGGGGGTAATCCTTCTGTTCCAGCACTTTTGCGTCCCCGTACTGCGTCACCGTCTCTTCTTGAAAAATGAGCAAACGCATTTTTTTGAGACGGTATTTCCCCTCGACCGCCGCAAGGATCCCGTCAGGGTCGTTCTGCTTCAGCGTGTCGACAAAATCTTCAAGTGCGGGGGAATAGGCAACTACGCACAAATCCTCTTTCTGCAAAATATAAAGTGCGTACTTACAGCCGTACCCCTTTAAGAGTTTGTCCCTTTCCGCCGAGCAGACAAAATAGGTCCCGTGTTCTAATTTGGAAAGATCGGCGCAACAAAGTCGGGAATAGTACTGCGTGGTAATATTGGAAATTTCTGCTCTTGTCAAAGCCATAATCGTATCCTTTTCATTTAACGGTTTCATCGTCGGAAAATATAGCAAGTTCAATTTTTCCTTTAATATCAATGCTTTCTCGCTTCTTCTATCTCTAAAATATACGAATTTATACGAATTTCTGGAGGATTGTTTTTATTTTCGTTTAGCGTCCAACCCGCTACAAAAGCAAAACAGAATCAATCCTGCCGAATTTTGGGCAGTTTTTTTCCGTTAGTTATCTGCTGTTTTAAGAGCCAAAAAAGGCATTTCAAAACCGACGCTTAACTGTTATCAGCCAGAAAAAGGAGGATTTAACTCTCAAATGCGAACAGATTTCCAAGCGAGATAGTAAAGCCTAACGACTGATACATTTTGATGTCGCAATCCGCGCATCCAACTGTGAGAGAACCCACGCCGCTTTCTTGATAAGCAAATCTGACCAACTGCCTTGCGATTCCTTTGTGCCGATATTCGGGAACAATGTAGAAATCTTCAAACACGCCCCCTGTTTGGTAGTTAAATGTGGAATAGGTTGGTGTGATGGAGCAGCAGGCAATCAATCTACCCTCGTCAGCACACCCGTAAAAGAGAATCTGCCCCTTTTTAATAGCCTCAGAGAGGCTGGCAAAGTTCTTATCCGTAGGTGTTTCTTCCCCAATCTCCTGCTTATAACTGATATGAAGCGCTTTAAGTCCGTCCATACTGTCATTGGTTATACGAATATATTCCATTTGCTTTCTCACTTATCAAGACTTTTCATCGTCGGGAACAGCAAAACGTCACGGATGGATGCGCTGTCGGTCAGGAGCATGACGAGGCGGTCGATGCCGAAACCGAGACCGCCGGTCGGCGCAAGACCGTACTCCAGCGCATTGATATAGTCGTCGTCCACCCGAGCGGTCGTGTTCGGGTCCTCCGCACGCTTCGCCGCGACCTGTTTCTCGAACCGTTCCTTCTGGTCGAGCGGGTCGTTCAGCTCCGAAAAGGCGTTGCCGAACTCCGTCGCGTTGATGAAGTACTCGAACCGCTCCGTGAACGCGGGGTCGTCCGGCTTGCGCTTCGCGAGCGGACTGTTTTCGACCGGATAATCGTAGATAATGGTCGGCTGGACCAGATGCTCCTCGACGTACGCGTCAAAGAACGCGGCAAGGACCGTCCCCTTGGTCGCGTTCGCGGGGACTTCGACCTGCTTCTCCTTCGCGCAGGCACGGGCGTCCTCGTCCGTCTGCCATGCGTCGTAGTCCACGCCGGCGTACTTCCGCACGGCCTCCATGGTCAGCTTTTCCCAATGCCCCATGTCGATCTGCGTGCCCTGATAGGTGATGACCTTGCTCCCGCAAATTTTCTCCGCAAGCATCGTATTCAGCTCGACGACCAGGTCCATCATGCCCTTGTAATCGGTGTACGCCTGATAAAGCTCGATCGTCGTGAATTCCGGGTTGTGCTTGGGGTCCATCCCCTCGTTGCGGAAGATGCGTCCGACCTCGTACACCTTATCGAATCCACCGACGATAAGCCGCTTGAGGTATAGCTCGGTTTCGATACGCAGGAACATATCCATATCCAGCGTGTTGTGGTGGGTCTTGAACGGGCGGGCGGCTGCGCCGATCTCGAACGGGGTCAGCACTGGGGTGTCCACCTCCAAAAAGCCCTTCCCGTCGAGGTACGCCCGGATCTCCCGCAGGATCGCACTGCGCTTGACGAAGGTTTCCTTGACCTCCGGGTTGACGATCAGATCGACGTACCGCTGGCGGTAGCGCAGATCGGTATCCCGAAGCCCGTGGAACTTCTCCGGGAGCGGCAGGAGCGACTTCGCAAGCAGGCAGATGGATTGGGCGTGGATGCTGATCTCCCCGGTGCGGGTCTTAAAGACGAACCCGCTCAGACCGATGATGTCGCCGATGTCGAATTTCTTGAATTCCTTGTAGGCGTCCTCGCCGACGTCGTTAATGCGAACGTACGCCTGAATGTTGCCGGTCGCGTCGAGCAGGTGCAGGAACGCTGCCTTGCCCATGTCCCGGCGGCTCATGATACGCCCCGCGACGGAGACGGTTTGGTTCTCCCAGGTTTCGTAATCGCCGAGGACCTCCGACGCGTATGCGGTCACGTCGAACTTCGTGACGGTGAACGGGTCCTTTCCCGCGTCCTTCAGCTCGGCGAGCTTCTGGCGGCGGACCCGACGGATGTCCGAAAGGCTTTCCTCGCCTGCGTTCTCGGCGGGGGCGGGAATGTTGTTTTTCTCTTCCATTTGCGTTCGCGTTTCCTTTTATTTTGAAATACTGGTGATCGTGTACTTGCGCGTTCCGCTCGGCGCTTCGACGGTGATGGAATCCCCCTGCCGCTGTCCGAGCAGCGCACGTCCGAGCGGGCAGTCGTCGCTGATACGCCCTTCGAGCGGGTCGGCTTCGGCGGTCGAAACGATCCGATAGGTGGATTCGGTGTCGTCGTCGATGCAGTGGATCACGACGGTGTTGCCGACGCTGACCTTGTCCATGCCGATGTCCGCGTCGTCCATAACGACGGCGTTTTCGAGGGTTTCCTCGAGCATGGCGATACGGGTCTCGATCTCCGCCTGCTCGTTTTTCGCCTCGTCGTATTCGCTGTTTTCTGAAAGGTCGCCGTAGGCGCGTGCCTTCTGAATGGCTTGCGCGACCTCCTTGCGCTTGACGGTCTTGAGGTGTTCCAGGTCGTTTTGCAGTTTGAGGAACCCGTCGCGGGAAACGATGATTTGCTTTGCCATGATAAAAGAACTCCCTTTGCTCAAAATTTGTCGTAGATGGGTGAAAAAACTTAAAAAAACGTCTATGCAACACGCAAAGCAAGGGCGAAGCTGTGAAAAACTTTCCCTTGCCGTGCGGTTTTTTCGGTTTTCAGTCCGCCGCAGTTTCGAGCGCCTTGAGCGCCGCCTGCAGTTGCGGGTCCTCCTCGTGGGAGAGCAGGTAGAAACGGGCGGATTGCTCCGCGGTCAGCTTGACTTCGACGTCCGGTCGGATGCCGACCCCGTCGTAACTGACGTTGGACGCGGGATTGTAGAAATCCGACGTCAGCTTGACGGCGCTGCCGTCGGAGAGGGCGGAGATGGTCTGCATGGTCCCCTTGCCGTAGGTGGTCTCGCCGACGATGGTCGCAAGCTCGTAATCCCGCAGGTCCGCCGTGAAAAGCTCTGCCGCACTCGCCGTGTTCCCGTTGCAGAGCACCGCCATCGGGGCGTCCAGGAAGGTATCGGTTTCCGTCTCCCTCGTCCGGTCGTTTCCCTGCGCGTCGATGATGTGCAGGATGGTTTGGTTTGCCGGCAGCAGTTCGTCGAGCACGGCGCACACCACGTCGAGGTTCCCGCCCGGGTTGTTGCGCAGGTCGAACAGATAGGACGTGCAGCCGTCCTGCTTCGCGGTTTCCAACGCGTTTCGGAACTGCTCGGTCACGTTGCTTTCGGAAAAAGAAAGGATCGAAAGGTAGGCGGTGTCGCCGAGCTTCTCATAAAGCACGTTGCGGGCTTCCACCTTCGCACGCGTGACGGACAGATCCAGCGTTTCTTCGCCCCGGCGGACGGTCAGCGACACGTCCGTGCCCTCCTCGCCGGCGACGAGCGCGACCGCTTCGTTGTAGGTCGCCGCGCTGACCGCGACGTCCTCGACGGCAGGGGAGCCGGGCGCGACGCGGTAGACCGCGATGGCGTCCTGCGACTGATCGAACGTCACATGAACGCCGATGCCGACGTAATTCCCGCTGCGTTCGGCGGTATAGGCGGCATACTCGTCCGCCGTCATGTATTCGCTGTACGGGTCGCCGACGGCTTCGAGCAGACCGGCGTATACGCCGTCCCAAAGCGCTTCCTCGTCCGCACCGCGCACATATTCTTCCCCGATATAGGAAAGCAATCCGTTCAGCTTCTCGTAGTATTCGCCGTATTCGCCGCCCGGGGGGCTGTCGCCCGGGGAGGCGCTCTTCGCTTCATCGACGGCGGCGTCCAAACGGACCGACATCGCCGTGAACGTCGCGAGGAATACGCCGAACGCGAACAGCAGTGCGAAGAACACCGCTCCCGCCAGCGAAACACGCCTCACTGATTTCATCGGCTTTGACGACTTCTTCGGCTTCGCCGACTTTTTCGTCAGCTCCTGTTCCAGCGATTCCTGCCCGTTCGCAGTTTGTTCCGCCGTTTCCGGTCCGTCCGCCCCGTATGCGGCGACGTTTTCCGCGTTCCCGTCCGGGGACGAACGCTTCCGTTCCTTTTTCAGCATGGGAAACTCCCTTTTTCCCCGGCTCAATAGCCGGCGTTTGCCATCTTGATGTAATAGCCGTTCGGCAGGTAGTCGTCCGGATCGACGTATTCACCGTCGAGCAGGACCGAGAAATGCAGGTGGTTCCCGGTCGAACGCCCGGTGCTGCCCACCAGCGAGATGCACTGCCCCTGTTCGACCTGCTGCCCTTCGACGCACTTCAGCTCGCTGGCGTGTCCGTACAGCGTCGTGACCACGCGTCCGTTGCTGTCCTTGCCGTGGTAAATGATCACGCAATTCCCGTAGCCGCCGTATTTCGCCGACTTCGTCACCACGCCCGCCTTGGCGGCGAGGATCTGCGTCCCTTGGGCACAGGCGATGTCAAGCCCTTCGTGGAATTCCGTCCCGTAGCCGGTGATGGGGTTGGTTCGGGTGGAGAAATAGCTGGTGATGCGGTAACTTACGCCCGGTTGGAGCGGCCAGGAGAAGCCGAGGTCGGAGACCGCACCGGGTTTGTGCTTCTGCGCTTCCTCCTCCTTGCGCCTCTGCTCCTCCTCGAGGGCGATCAGCGTCGCACGTTCCTTCTTGAGGGAGGCGAGCTTATCCTGCGTCTCCTGAATGGTCTTGTTGAGGGAGGCGTATTCGCCGCTCAGCTCGTCCTGCCGCTGTCCGGCTTCGGCGGCCAGACGTTCAAACTCCGCCTTGGACTTTTCCAGTTCCGCCTTCTGCTCGTCGAGTTGGACGAGGTATTTTTCGTACTTTCCTTCCGCTTCCGTATACTCGGCTTCCAGTTCATCCAGGCGAAGCAGGGATTGCTGCATGGACAGACGCAGGTCGTCGATGCACTCCATGACCGAATCCAGATCGTCCCGCCGATTCAGGTAATCCGAAAGGCTCGCGGAGGTGAACAGCAGTTCAAAATCGCTGACCGGCGCGTGCTCGTCGACGTAGCGGATCACTTCCGCAAGCACGTCCTGATAGTATTCGTAATCGCTCTCCGCCAGAACCCGTTCCGCCTGCACCGTGCCGATCTTCATTTCGCAGGATTGCAGGAGGGACTCGTTGAGTTCGATCTGCGCGGAAAGCACCGTGACCTGTCCCGCCGCAAGCTGCGCCTGCTCGAGGGCTGCGTTCGACGTCCCGTCCAATTCGGAGATCTGCCCGTTGAGGGCGGTCAGATCGCTTTGCAGGCGGGAGAGCAGCGCTTCGCACTCGACGATGTCGTCGTCCACGTTCTTGGACGTGCGTGCCGCTTCGACCGGGAGCGGTTCAGACTGCCGGAGCGCGAACAGGAACGTCCCGCACGCGAGCAGCAGGCAGAGCGCCAGACAGACCGTCCGCCGCAGGACCGCACGCGGGGAAATATGTATGGGATTCGTTCGGCGATTCATGATAGATCCTCTCTTTTCTACGTCTTGCAACCGGCGACAAGCGGTCCGGCTGTCCGCGATGCGTTACACTTTGAGGTACTTCTTGATGGAGATCAGACTGGAAAGCATTCCGACGACCAGACCGATCGCGGCGAACAGGATCGCCAGCAGCGGCAGGTACGCCATGAACGACGAAAGCACGATCCCGTCGGCGGTGACGCTCGTCACCCGCTGCAGGAACGGCGCGAGCACGCCGTTGTACAGCACATACTCCAGCCCCAGCGCCAACCCGGCGGAAAGCAGACCGATAAGGATGCCCTCGATGACGAACGGCGTGCGAATGAACGCCTTGGTCGCCCCGCAGAGCCGCATGAACATGATCTCGTTCTTGCGGGATTCCACGCCAAGACGGATCGTGTTGGCGATGACGAAGAGCGAAAGCGCCCCCAGCAGCACCAGCATCCATCCGCCGATGGCGGCGACCGCCTGCCTGACGTCCCTGACGTTGCGGTAGAGCTGAATGGTCGAGGAAATGTCGTTGTCCGAGTCGATCGGGGACGTTCCGTCCGCAAGCTGCAGTTCGCCCATGCGGACTTCCAGTTCGTTCAATTCCGAAATGGAGGCGTTCTTGGAGAAGGTCAGCTCATAGCTCGGACGCAGGGAGAACCGTTCCGGGTCCTCGATCAGCGCACCGGTATAGCTTTCGCCTTCGTGCAGTTCCAGAAATTGGCTGAGATGCTCCTCGGAGGAAACGTAGACCACCTCGTCGTCGAGCAGGTCGCTCTCCGCGCACAGGTCCGACAGCATCTCCTCGATCTCCGCATACTGTTCGTCGGTATAGGAAGCGGAAACGCGAATGGAGATGGCGTTGATATTGCTGATATTTTCGAGGTTCTCCCGGATGCTCATGTAGACAAGGAAGAACGTCCCGATGATGATCATGCAGGAAAGCAGCACCAGCACGGACGCCGTGGACATGACGCTGTTGCGGAACACACCGCGAACCCCCTGCTGAAGGTTATAAAGGAAGGAACGAATCGCTCTCATGCCGTTTCACCCGTCCTTTCGGGGGAAGGTGCGGCGGTATCCGAAAGGATACGTCCTTCGCCCAGCCGGACGATCCGCTTGCGGTGGCGTTCCAGCAGTTCCTCGTCGTGCGTGACGACCAGAACGGTCTTCCCGAGCTTGTTGATGCGCAGGAGCAGTTCGAGGATCTCGTCCCGCAGGACGTGGTCGATGTTGCCGGTCGGTTCGTCCGCGATGACCAGGGACGGGTTGTTGACCAACGCACGGGCAAACGCCACACGCTGCTGCTCGCCGCCGGAGAGCTTGCCGGGGAAGGACTTCGCCTTGTCCGCCAGACCCACGACGTTGAGGAAGAACGGCACACGCTTGCGGATGACGGCACGCTTCTCGCCGATGACACGCATGGCGAACGCGACGTTCTCGTAGACGGTCATTTTGTCGAACAGCTTGAAATCCTGAAACACGACCCCCATCGTGCGCCGCAGGTGCGGGATCTGTCGTGCGCGAATGCGGTCCAGCCGGAAGCCGTTGACGTCCAGCCGTCCTGCGGACACCCGTTCCTCCGCGAACAGCAGGCGGGTCAACGTGGTTTTTCCGGCGCCGGACGGACCGGCGAGAAAGAGGAATTCCCCGTCCCCGACCGTGAGGTTGATTTCCCTGAGCGCGACCGTTCCGTCCGGGTACGCCATGGAAACGTTTTGAAATTGTATCATAATGGGTGTGAAGAAACCTTTTCTTTCGTAAGAATCAATACATATTCGGCTTGCTGACGAGGTACTTCTTGACCATCAGCGCCACCTTGAACGTAATGGCATGGTCGAACTCCCGCAGGTCCAGACCGGTCAGCTTCTTGATCTTTTCCAGCCGGTAGACGAGCGTATTGCGGTGGACGAACAGCTTGCGGGAGGTTTCCGAGACGTTGAGGTTGTTGTCGAAGAACGCGTGGATGGTCAGCAGGGTTTCCCGGTCGAGACTTTCGAGCGAACCGCGCTTAAAGACCTCTTGCAGGAACATCTCGCACAGCGTCGTCGGAAGCTGATAGATAAGCCGTCCGATCCCGAGGTTTTCGTAGTTGATGCAGGTCTGCTCCGTGTCGAACACACGCCCGACCTCCAGCGCGACCTGCGCGTCCTTATACGAACGCGCCAGCTCCTTGACGGACGTGACGACCGTGCCGATCCCGACGATGCACTTGAGATAGAATTCGCTCTGCACGCTGTCCACGATGGAATGGGCGATGGCGTCGATGGCTTTGCTGTCCGTGCCGTTCTTCAGCTCCTTGACCAGCACGATGTCCGTTTCGCCCACGCTGATGATGTAGTCACGGGTCTTATCCGGGAACATATTCTGAATGATGTCATAGGGCACGACGTCGGACTTGTTCTGGAAGCGAATAAGCAGAACCACCCGGTTGGTCTCGTTGTCGAACCGCAGTTCCTTGGATTTGATGTAGATGTCCCCCGGCAGGATGTTGTCGAGGATGATGTTCTTGATGAAATTGGTCTTGTCGTACTTTTCGTCGTAAAGCTGCTTGATGTTGGTGAAGGCGATGGAAAGCAGCATCGCCGTGCTCGCCGCGGGATCGTCCTCGCCCTGAACGAACACGATATATTCGATGCGGGCGTGCGACCCGATGGGACGGTAGGTGTAGCCGTCCGCCTTGAGGGTATCGAAGTTGTAGGAGATTTCCTCTACGATCTCTTTGTGCGTTTCGCCGATCCGGGAGAGCTGGCTGCAGGCGATGATGGTCCCCTTTTCGTCGATGATGCCGATGTCCCGGTCAACGGCTTCCCGCATCTGGTACACCAGCGTTTGAAACAGTTTGTTGCTCATGATTGCTTTCCTACTCCTTCGTTCGCCCCGATTCGGGCAGCTTTTTCGTCCGGCGCGTCGAAAACCTGCGGGACGGCCCCCGCACAAAAAACGGTCCCGATTTGCCTTTTCTATGATTTCGCTTTCTATTCTACAATAAATTTGTGAAAAATGCAATACCCTGACAAAAAAATTTACAAAAAAATTGAACGCACTTTGGTGATTTTGCGGTGAAGGACCGTCGGAGGCAGGAAAAAATCGGATTTTCCCGGATTATTCCCCATTTTTCGTGTAGTCTGTGTTTTTATCCCAATATTTCGATTTTTTGTGTATCTGTAAAAATTTAGGGGCAAAAAATGTGAACTCTATCCCGAAACCCTTGACAAGTCGGCGGAATCGTCTATAATTTGTAAGGAAGGAAGCGGAAAAGACCGCCCGAGACCTGAAAAAAGGCGGGAGATTCCGGGGGAAAAGAACAGGGGAGTGTAAATGATGCAGGATGATTTTGAACGGGAACAGGTTCGGCAGGCCGCGGTGCGGTTCCGGGTGACCATGCGGCTGCACCGGCAATTGCAGGAACAGCTGATCGACCAGATGGGGATCAGCAGGTCCCAGCACCGGCTGCTGATGTACCTGTATCGGACCGACTGCGTCCCGTCGCAGACGGAGCTTGCACACGCCTTCGAGGTCAGCACGGCGGCCATCGCCGTCGCGCTCAAGCGGCTGGAAAAGAGCGGATACATCCGGCAGGGCGCCGCCATCAACGATGCGCGCTACAACGAGATCGCCCTGACCGAAAAGGGGCTGGAGCTGGTGCAGCGCACCAATCGGATGTTCGCGGCGGCGGACCTCGCGCTGTTCGGGGAACTGACGGACGAGGAACTTCGCCTGGAAGCCGCCTGCGAAGAAAAGATGCAGAATGCGCTTCGCGCCCTGCTGGACGGGACGGCGGAGCTTCCGCGTGTCAAGGGCATCCACGTCCGCGAGCTGATCGCCGGGGCGGAAAAGGACGAAAAACCGTAATCCATGGATCCGGCGATCCGAAAAAATGGAGGAACATACGATGCAGCCAAAGAGAAAAGGGAAGTGGATGCGCTATGTGCGCCCCTACTTGCCGTATTTCATCATCGGACCGATCTGCATGATCGCAGAGGTGGTCGGGGAAGTGCTGATGCCGAAGTGCCTTTCGCTGGTCATCAACCGGGCGAAGGAGCTGGAAGAACTCAAAGCCGTCGGACAAATTGCGGACGCCGAATCCTCCGGCGTTCTGTTTTCGCTCGGCATCGCCGGCGTCATGGTGCTTATCGCTCTGGGCATGATGGCGGGCGGCGTGGGCGGCGCGTACTTCGGCGCGAAGGCGTCGGTCAATTTCGCGGCGGACCTGCGCTCGGACGTGTACGCCCGGGTGCAGCAATTTTCTTTTTCCAATATCGACCATTTTTCGACCGGTTCGCTCGTGACCCGTCTGACCAACGACGGGACGCAGATGCAGAACATGGTCAATATGCTCCTGCGCATGGCGCTGCGTGCGCCGGGAATGCTTATCGGTGCGCTGATCATGGCGATCCTGCTGCGTCCGACCCTCGCGACGGTGCTCGCCGTGACCATTCCGCTGATGGTGCTGTGCATCGCCCTGCTGATCTTCCGCAGCTATCCGCTCTTTTCGCGGGTGCAGGGGAAGATCGACCGCCTGAATTCCACGGTGCAGGAGAACGTCACGAACGTCCGCGTGGTCAAATCCTTCGTCCGCGAGGACTTTGAACGCAGAAAGTTTTTCAACGCGAACCGCGACTTGAAAAGCACCGGGATGCGTGCGATGAAGCTGATGATCTTCATGTCCCCGGTCATGACGCTGTTCATGAACATCACGACGCTCGCCGTGCTGTGGTTCGGCGGGGAGCAGGTCTACAGCGGTTCGATGCCCATCGGCGACCTGTCCGCGTTCATCACCTACGTCACGCAGATCCTTTCGTCGCTGATGATGGTGACCATGCTCCTGATGATGCTCTCCCGTGCCATGGCGTCCGCGAAGCGTATTTCGGAAGTGCTCGACGAACCCATCAGCCTGACCGACGAGAACGCCTCCCGCAAGGACCTGACCGTGCAGGAAGGGCGTATCGAGTTCCGCGACGTTTCCTTCCGTTACTATAAGAACAGCGAGGACGCCGTGCTCGACCATATCGACCTGACCATTCAGCCGCGAACGGTCGTCGGGATCATCGGCTCGACCGGCTGCGGCAAGAGCACGCTGGTGTCCATGATCCCCCGCCTGTACGACGTGGACGAGGGGCAGGTGCTTATCGACGGCGTGGACGTGCGGGAGTACAGCCTGTACAACCTGCGCGAGGGCGTCGGCATGGTGCTGCAAAAGAACGTGCTGTTCTCCGGCTCCATCGCGGATAACCTGCGCTGGGGCGACGAGAACGCGACGGACGAAGAATTGCAGGCTGCCGCGGAAAGCGCACAGGCGAACGGCTTTGTGCAGTCCTTCTCCGGCGGATACGACTACGACCTCGGGCAGGGCGGCAAAAACGTCTCCGGCGGGCAGAAGCAGCGCCTGTGCATCGCCCGGGCTCTGCTGAAGAAGCCGAAGATCCTCATTCTCGACGACTCGACCTCCGCGGTCGATACGGCGACGGAAGCCCGCATTCGCGAGGCGTTCCGCAACGAACTGGCGGATTCGACGAAGATCGTCATCGCCCAGCGCATCACGTCCGTCATGGACGCCGATCAGATCATCGTGCTGAACGAAGGACGCATCACCGGCGTCGGCACCCACGCCGAACTGCTGAAAACCAATCGCGAATACCGGGAGATCTACGAATCGCAGACCGACCGGAAAGCGGACGAGGGGGTGTGACGGGCATGGCAAAACGCACTTTGGAATCCCTGCAGAAGCAGTATGCACGCCAGGTCGCCGACCAGCGCAGAGGTCCGGGCGGACCCGGCGGACCCGGCGGACGTCGGGGCGGTCCGCGTGCGACCGGAAAACCGAAGAACACGAAAAAAACCGTCCGCCGTCTGCTCTCCTACGTCGGGAAGTATAAGGGACGGCTGATCCTTGTGCTGGTCTGTATGCTGGTCAGCACGCTGACGTCCCTGCTCGGCTCGTATATGCTTTCCCCGATCATCAACCGGCTGCAGATCTTCGCCGAAAATGCGGCGGGCAAGGAGAGCGCCGTGAACTGGACGGCGATCGGCAGGGTCGTCAACGGCTTTGTCGAAAAGGTCAGCGAACTGCCCCTTCTGCGGGGGATTTTGCCGGACGGTCCGTACCGTTCCATCGCGACCTATGTGCTCGCGGCGGTGCTGATCCTCGCCTGCGTCTACCTCGTCGGGGTGGCGAGCAACTATCTGCAGGCGCGTCTGATGCTGACGGTATCCCAGAACGCGACGGAAGCCATTCGCAACGACCTGTTCGCCAAACTGCAGAGCCTGCCGGTGCGGTACTTCGACGCGAACACGACCGGGGAGATCATGTCCCGGTTCACCAACGACGTCGACAACATCGACATGATGCTCAACAACTCGCTCACGTCGCTCGTATCCGGCTCGATCTCGCTGATCGGGACGTTCCTGTTCATGGTTTCGACCAACTTGATCCTGTCGTTCATCACGGTCTGCTTCCTGCCGATCTTCGCGCTCGGCGGTCGTGCGCTCGCACGGGCGTCCTCCCGGTACTATTCGGGGCAGCAGGCGGCGCTCGGTGCGGTCAACGGCTACATCGAGGAGACCGTGACGGGCGCGAAGGTCGTCAAGGTGTTCAACCACGAAGCGGTCTGCGACGAGGAGTTCGACCTGCTCAACGAGGACCTGCGGGATAAGCAGTTCCGTGCGCAGTTCTACGGCGGGATCATGGGCCCGGTCATGGGCAACACGAGCCAGATCGCGTATGCGCTGACCGTCGGGATCGGCGGCGTGCTCGCGTTCACGCGTGGATTCGGTGCGGGCGACCTGACGGTGTTCGCGAATTATTCGCGGCAGTTCTCCATGCCGATCAACATGATCTCCCAGCAGATGAGCACGATCTTCGCGGCGCTCGCCGGCGCGGAGCGGGTGTTCAACGTGATGGATATGTCCCCCGAAGAGCCGGACGCCCCGGACGCGGAAAAGATGCCGCTGATGCGCGGATACGTCGAATTGAAGGACGTTTCGTTCGGCTATGTGCCGGAAAAGACCATCCTCAAGCACATCTCGCTCTACGCGAAGCCCGGGCAGAAGATCGCCTTTGTCGGCTCGACCGGGGCGGGGAAGACGACGGTCACGAACCTGCTCAATCGGTTCTACGACATCGACGAAGGGGAGATCACGATCGATGGCGTGCCGATCCGGCGCATCAAGCGCGACGTCCTGCGCAAGAACATCGCGATGGTCCTGCAGGATACTCACCTGTTCACCGGCACGGTCATGGAGAACATCCGCTACGGGCGGCTGGACGCGACGGACGACGAGGTTGTCGCCGCCGCCAAGACCGCTTCGGCGCACAGCTTCATCACCCGCCTGTCCGAAGGCTATAACACGCTGATCGAAGGCGACGGGGCGAACCTGTCGCAGGGACAGCGGCAGTTGCTGAATATCGCCCGTGCGGCGCTCTCAAAAGCCCCGATTTTGGTGCTGGACGAGGCGACAAGCTCGGTCGATACCCGTACCGAGCGACACATCGAGGAAGGCATGGACCGCCTGATGGCGGACCGCACGACGTTCGTCATCGCGCACCGCCTTTCTACGGTCCGCAACGCGAACGCGATCATGGTGCTCGAAAAGGGCGAGATCATCGAACGCGGCAGTCACGAGGACCTGCTCGCCCTCGGCGGTCGCTATTACGAGCTGTACACCGGCAAGAAGGAACTGGACTGAAAAAAGCAAAAAAAGCGATGCTTCCCTGCCAAAAACGGGGAAACATCGCTTCTTTTCAGAACAGGATATTGCACGCGGAAAGCACGAACAGCGGAGCGGTTTCGGTGCGCAGGATCCGCGTTCCGAGCCCGACGAGGGAAAGCCCGGCACGCTTCGCCGTCTCCGCCTCCGACGGGGAGATGCCGCCCTCCGGTCCGACGAGGAACGCGACCCGTTCCGCGCCTGCGGACGCTTCCAGCACCTGTCGCAGCGGGACCGTCCCGCCTCCCTCGTAGCAGAGGAACGCACAGTCCGCTTCCGCCGCTTCCGCGCACGCGTCCGCGAAGGACAGCAGTCCCCGCACCGGCGGGACGACGCTCCGCCCGCTCTGTGCGGCGGCGGACTCGGCGATCTTCTGCATTCGCTGCTTCCTCTTTTCCATCGCCTGACCGTCCGGTCGCGCCACGCAGCGTTCGCTCAGGACGAACACGATCTCGGCGCACCCCAGCTCGACGGATTTCTGCACGACGAAGTCCGCCTTTTCCCCCTTCGGCAGGCACTGGTAGACGGTGACGCGGGCGGGCAGTTCGCCGTTGTCCTCGACCCCGTCGCCAAGCCGTGCGAGGAAGCACCCCGGTTCGTAGGAAACGATTTCGGCGGGATAGACGACGTTCCTGCCGTCGCAGACCGTGAGTTTCCCGCCGACCGGGATCCGCAGGACGTTGCGGATGTGGTTCGCGTCCGAACCGCCGACGCGGACGGTCCCGTCCCGTATCTCGCCAGCCGGAACGAACACACGGGGAATGAATGCCATAGGAACCCCTTCTTTCGGTTTTTGCGGGGACAGTATAGCAGAAAAGAGGCGCTTTGTCAAGCCGAAACGAACTTTGCCGGAAACCGTCGAACGCTTTCGGCGTGGAAAAACGCGAAAAGGTCTTGACAGACCGGGTCAAAATGCGTATAATAAGAGAGTACCTGAGAAAACCGCTTACATGAAAGGATGGGTGCAAATGGATAAGGAGAAAAATCTGGAGTCCGACGAATCGATGGAGGACGACGAGAAGCTGTACACGCTGACCGACGAGGAAGGCAACGAAAGCCAGTTCGCTCTGATCGGAGAATTGGAGCTGGACGGGCAATCGTATCTGGCGATGATCCCTGCGGATGCGGAGCAGGACAGCGAGGAGGACGAGGAGTACGTCATCCTGAAGGTCACGGAGGACGAAAACGGGGAGGAGATCCTCGTTACGATCGACGATGACGACGAGTTCGACCGCGTCGCGGACGCCTTCGAGGACCGTTTCATGAACGAATACGACCTCGACGAGGACGGCTCGGAAGCGCCGGAGGACGGCGGGAACTAAGAACATATCCCCTCGGGGCGGGAAGCGTCCCGCAAAGTTCTTCGGAGCGTTCAAAAACAGTTTCCTGCGGGGTGCGTGCGGTCCTTTTGACCCTTGCCTCGTGAAAAAACCCACAAGAAAGAAAGGGAGTCCACATTCCGGCGTGGTGTGCAGGCCTCCCGCTGTGCATTCTGCGCGGCGGACGTTGGAAGTACTAAAGCGACGGAGAGGACACCCACCTGCACAGAGCAGGGTTTCTTTTCCATGGGGGCACGCCCATCGCGGGAAATCGATATTCTTTTCGGGCGGAAAATTTTCGGGCGGCAACCGCGATCACGGCGGTTTCCCGTCCGCCTGCGGGACGATTTTTTGCATTTTTATTCCGCTGAAGTTTATCGACCCTCGAAACGGTCGCAGACGTACCGTGTCCGGACGGACGGCGTGCGTCCTTTTTCTTTTCACAAAAGCAGACGGCGGACCGCCGCAAATCGCGACGGTCCGCCGTTTTTTCGTTGATTTTGAATCACTGAGCCTTTTCCACGAGGAAAAAATAAGGTGACGTCGGGGAATTGACGAGCTGCAGTTTCGAGCAGCAGAATTTCCGCCGGTCGAGCGCGGAAAGGGCTTCGCAGACCGCCTCCCCCTCCAAACGCCCCTCCTCGTGCCCGGGATAGATCGCCATGAGCAGGGCGCCGTCCGGGGACAGCAGGTCGATCGCCGTTCGCAGGGCGGGCAGGGTGGTTTCGCGTCTGGTCGTGACGGTGCGGTCGCTGCCCGGCAGCCAGCCGAGGTTGAACATCCCGACGCAGAGCGGTTCGCGGATATATTCCGCCGCACGGTGGTGGGAATCGCAGATAAGCCGGACGTTTTCCGGCGCACCCTCCCGCTTCAGCAGGGCGGCGGTGCTTTCGAGCGCCGCAGGCTGCACGTCAAAGGCGTACACCCGACCGCCTTCCCCGACCGCACGGGAGAGGAAGAGCGTGTCGTGCCCGTTCCCCATCGTGAAGTCCGCGCAGGTCCCGCCCGGTCGGATGTGCCGGAGCAGCAATTCTTTTTGCAGGGCAAGCAGGTCAAGCATAGGGGTTCCTTTTCCCGAGAAGATTTGCGAAGAAGGCGGATTTTTGCACGCGGGACCGTCATTCCGTCCGCAGCGCAAGCACCGGGTCCTTCTTGGCGGCGATATGGGACGGCACCAGCCCGGCGACGACGGTCAGGAGGATACTGATAAGCATCAGGACCCCTGCGCCGACGAGCGGCAGCGCCGCGTTGATCGCCGTGATGCCGGAGGCGGCATGAATGATCAGGTTGACCGGAATGCACAGAAGGACCGTCGCGAGCAGTCCGATTGCCCCGGCGCAGAAGCCGACGATAAGCGTTTCGGCGTTAAAGACGCGGGAAATATCCCGGCGGGAAGCGCCGATCGCACGCAGAATGCCGATCTCCTTCGTCCGTTCGAGCACGGAGATATAGGTGATGATCCCGATCATGATCGAGGACACGATCAGCGAAATGGACACGAAGGCGATCAGCACATAGGAGATCCCGTCGATGATCCGCGTGACCGACGAGAGCATCAGCCCGACGAGGTCGGTATAGGTGATCTCTTTTTCCTCGTCGACGCTTTCGTTGTAGGCGGCGATGAAGTCCTCAAGCCGTTCCTTGGACGCAAAATCCTTCGCGTAAAGCGAGATGGAAGCCGGCGACGCCGGGTCGACGAACCCGAGGTCCACCAGACGCCGTTCGTAAACGGTGTCGGAAACCATCTGCTTGCGGTAGACGTCGAAGAGGGCGCACTTCTCCTCCTCCGTCATTTCCGCGTAGGCGGCGTCGAACAGATCGGCGAGCTGTGCGGTCGTGTACTGCGCGAGCACCTCCTCGGCGGCGGAAGCCGAAAGAGAAGCGGTCAACAGCGTCCGCACCACTTCCTCCAACTGCGTTTCCGGCATGGCGGCGAGCAGCTGGGCGACGAGCGCAGTGGTTTCGGGCGTGACCGTGGACGGGTCAAGCTGCCCGGACGAACGGAGCGCTTCGACCATCTCTTCGCCCGTCATATTTTCGAGCTGTGCGAGGTAGGCGGCGTATTCGTCGTCGACCGGCGTATTCGACGCGATCGCGAGCAAAAGCTGTTTGAAAACTTCCGGGTCCGCGTCGGCGAGGTCATAGAAATGCTCGGACGCGTAGGCGGCACGTTCCTCGGCGGACATCGCGGCAAGCTGCGCATCGACGAGTTCCCCGACGTTCGCGGAGAGCAGATCGGTCATCACGTCCGCCTTGCGGCGCTGATTGCCGTTGACCCATTCGCCGAACAGTTCCGCCTTTTCGTCGTCCGGGCGGGAGGAAAAGCTCCCGTCGTCGTAGGGAAGGCCGGTCAGCACGTCGACGTCCGGCGTTTGCTCGGTCTGCTGCTTTGCGATGTCGGACGTACGCACTTCCGCCATCAGTTCCTCGGCGAGCGAACGATCATACGCGATCGTGCCGGTCCGCCGGGAAGTCGATACGGCGTCCGG
>CANQVQ010000019.1 GCA_947627335.1 uncultured Clostridia bacterium
GGGACCTGGCGAAGAAGGGGTACGCCGTGACCGTCTTTGAAGCGCTGCACACCGCCGGCGGCGTGCTGGTCTACGGGATCCCGGAGTTCCGCCTGCCGAAGGAGATCGTCCGCAAGGAGGTCGAAAACCTCTCGGCGCTCGGCGTGGACGTGCAGACGAATATGGTCGTCGGCAAGACGCTGACCGTCGACGAGCTGTTCGCGATGGGATTTGAAGCGGTGTTCATCGGCTCCGGCGCGGGACTGCCGAACTTCATGGGCATTCCGGGCGAAAGCCTGAAGGGCGTCTATTCCGCCAACGAATTCCTGACCCGCAGCAACCTGATGAAGGCGTACGAGGAGCACCCGGTCACGCCGATCCGCAAGGGCGGCAGGGTCGCCGTCGTCGGCGGCGGCAACGTCGCGATGGACGCGGCGCGGACGGCGCTTCGGCTGGGGGCGGAAAAGGTGTACATCGTCTACCGACGCTCCATGGAGGAGCTTCCCGCCCGTCGGGAGGAGGTCGAGCACGCGCAGGAAGAGGGCATCGAGTTCCGCCTGCTCAATAACCCGGTCGAGGTGCTCGGCTACGAAAACCCGTCCGACCGCCGCGACCCGAAAAACGGCTGCGTGACCGGGCTGAAATGTATCCGCATGGAGCTCGGCGAACCCGACGAACGGGGTCGCCGCCGTCCCGTCCCGGTGCCGGGCAGCGAGTTCGTGCTGGACGTGGACACCGTCGTCATCGCCATCGGCACCTCCCCGAACCCGCTGATCAAGTCCACGACGGAGGGGCTTTCGGTCAATCCTCGCGGGGGCATCATCGTCGAGGAAGCCACCGGCGCGACCACGCGGGAGGGCGTGTTCGCCGGCGGGGACGCGGTGACCGGCGCGGCGACCGTCATTTCCGCCATGGGCGCGGGCAAGGTCGCGGCGAAAGCGATCGACGAATTCCTCTCGAAATGAATCCAATTTCGGCGTTCCGCCGGGGCTTTTGACGGCTCCGGCGGAAAATTTTTTCCCGTTTTCGGAAAAAATCATTAGAAACCTATTGACAATCACATGATTATGTGCTATTATCGTATGCGAAGGGAGGCGCAGGGGATGGAACTGCAATTTCGGAAGATCTGCAAGAGCTTCGGGGAGAAACGCGTCCTGCGGGAGGTGGATCTTACCGCCGAAGGCGGGAAGGCGTTCGGGCTGCTCGGGCGGAACGGCGCGGGGAAAACCACGTCCATCCGCATTCTCATGAACGTCTTTCCGGCGGACAGCGGGGAGGTCCTGCTCGACGGCGAACCCATCCGGCGGGAGATCCGCACGTTCGGCTACCTGCCGGAGGAACGCGGACTTTACCCGAAGAAAAAGGTGCTCGAACAGCTCACCTATTTCGCCGAACTCAAGGGCATGACGCGAAAGGACGCGGTCCGCGCCGTCGACGGCTGGCTGGAAAAGCTCGGCATGGCGGACTGCCGGAACAAACGGCTGGACACCCTCTCCAAGGGCAACCAGCAGAAGATCCAATTGGTCACCGCACTCGCCCACGATCCGCCGATCGTCATTCTCGACGAGCCGTTTTCCGGGCTGGACCCGGTCAACGCACGATTGCTCAAGGACGTCGTGCGGGAGGAGATCGCCCGGGGGAAGATCGTCCTGTTTTCCAGCCACCAGATGAACTATATCGAGGAATTCTGCGACAGCATCGCCATCCTCAACGGCGGGAAAGTCGTGCTTTCCGGCAATCTGCAGGAGATCAAGCGGGCGTACCCCCGCGACCGTCTGACCGTCCGTTCCCGCCAGTGCGGGGAGATTTGCGCCCTGCTCGGCGAACGCTGTACGCCGGACGGTCCCGACGGACTGCTGATCCGCCTGGATTCCCCCGACGACAAGCCGGAGGTCATGCGGACGCTGACAGAGCGGTTCGACCTCGACGAGCTGCGCGTCTTTGAGCCGTCGCTCAACGACATTTTCGTCTCCTGCGCGACCGAAAAGGCGTAGGCGGAAGGAGGGAACCGACCCATGAGACAGTTTCGGAAAATTTTTCGCTTTGAAACGGTCAATCTCCTGACCAAAAAGGTGTATATCGGCGTGACGCTGTTCCTGATCGCCGTCATCGTCTGCGTGACCTTCTTTCCGCGTGTCGCGGCGCTTTTCGCGGACGACGAAGAAGAGCAGAGCGGGACGGCGGACGCGTTGCTGGTCGCCGGCGTGCCGGAGGGCGGCGAGGAAACCGTTCGGCAGGTGTTTTCCGGTGCGTTTCCCGGCGCGGTCGTGCGGATCCGGAACGACGTACCGAACCGGGACGAACTGGACGGACTGCTGACCGACGGCGGGATCTCCTGCGCCTTCCTGCTCGACGGCTGGACGTCCTACACCTACTGCGTCGAAAACCTCTCGATGTACGACTACAACACCGCCGTCGCGGACGAGGCGCTGCAGACCGCCTACCGCATGAACGCCCTGACCGCGAGCGGCGTCCCCGCCGACGAAGCGGCGAACATCCTCTCGACGCCCGTGACCCACGAAACGCGGGCTCTCCGGGCGGTCCAGGCGGAAAATTACCTCTACACCTACGTCATGATCTTTGCCCTGTACATCGTCATCATGGTCTACGGGCAGATCATCGCGTCCAACGTCGCCGCCGAGAAAAGCTCGCGTGCGATGGAACTGCTGATCACCAGCGTCGACCCGCTCAGCATGATGTTCGGCAAGGTGCTCGCGTCCTGCCTCGCCGGGTTCGTACAGCTTGCGGCGGTGTTCGGGACCGCCCTCGTCTGCTTCCGGCTCAACGCGAGCGAATGGGCGGACCTGCCGGTCGTCGGGGGGCTGTTCAACATCCCCGGCGGGCTGTTCGCCTACCTGCTGGTGTTCTTCGTGCTCGGGTTCCTGTTCTACGCGTTCCTCTACGGGGCGGTCGGTTCGACGGTCTCCAAGCTCGAGGACGCGAACACGGCGGTCATGCCGGTCACGATGCTGTTCGTCCTCTCGTTCATCGTCGTCATGACCGGCATCAGCGGGGACGCCATGATCGACGGAACGATGATGCGCGTCTTTTCATTCCTGCCGTTCTCGTCGCCGATGGCGATGTTCGCCCGCATCGCGATGGGGCGGGTCGCGGTCTGGGAGATCGTCCTGTCGCTCTCCCTGCTGACCGCCTCGGTCGTCGGGGTCGGCGTGCTCTCGGCGAAGATCTACCGGGTCGGCGTCCTGCTGTACGGCGCACGTCCGAAGCTGCGCGACCTGCTCAAGGCGGTGAAGAACGCATGAGAAAGCGCCTGTACCTGCTCGGCGGTCCGATGGGCGTCGGAAAGACCACCGTCTGCCGCCTGCTGCAGGAACGCCTGCCGCACTGCGTCTTTCTGGACGGCGACTGGTGCTGGGACGCCCGTCCGTTCACCGTCAACGCGGAGACCAAGCGAATGGTGCTGGACAATATTCGTCATTTGCTGGGGAATTTCCTGCGCTGTACCGCCTACGAAAACGTCCTGTTCTGCTGGGTCCTGCACGAGCAAGCCGTCTGGGACGAGCTGCTTTCCCTGCGGGAAGCCGCGGACTGCGACGTGACCTGCGCCGCCCTGCTCTGTTCGCCGGACGCGCTCAAAGACCGCCTGCGCCGGGACATCGACGCGGGACTGCGTCAGCCGGACGTCCTCGTGCGAAGCCTGGAACGGCTCCCGCGCTACCGCGACCTGCACGTCCCCACGCTGGACACCACTTCCCTCACGCCGGAACAGACGGCAAACGCCGTCCTGCGCATGGCAAAGAAAACTCCGTAAGGAAAGGAGCGAACCCTATGCCGTTCACCACGGAAGAACAGCAACGCTACGCAAGACACTTCGTCCTGCGGGAGATCGGACCGGACGGGCAGGAAAAACTTCGCTCGTCGAAGGTGCTGGTCATCGGCGCGGGAGCGCTGGGCGGGACGGCTCTGCTCTACCTCGCGGCAGCCGGGGTCGGCACGCTCGGCGTCGCGGAGTTCGACCGCGTGGAGACGTCCAACCTCCAAAGGCAGACCCTCTACACCGCATCCGACGTCGGGCGGGACAAGCTCGACGCAGCCGTCGCGGCGATCAACGCACGCAACCCGTATGTGACCGTCGTCCCCCACCGCGGACGGGTCACCCCGGAAACCCTGCCTGCCCTGCTCAAATCCTACGACTTCGTGCTGGACTGCACCGACCGCTTTGAAACCAAATTCCTGATCAACGACGCCTGCGTTTTGGGGCGTAAACCCTATTGCCACGCCGGCGTGCTTCGGTTCGAGGGGCAGGTGCTGACCTACCTGCCCGGCAAGGGACCCTGCCTGCGGTGCCTGCTCGGGAGCGTCCCGAACGACGCGCCGACCTGCGCGGAGAGCGGCGTGCTCGGGGCGGTGACCGGGGTCGTTGGCAGTTTGCAGGCGCTCGAAGCGATCAAATACCTGCTCGGCGTCGGGGAACTGCTGGTGGGTCGGGTGTTTCGGTTCGACGGGCTGACGATGGAGACACGCGTTTCCCCGTTCCCGCACCGCGACCCGGACTGCCCGGTCTGCGGCGACCGTCCGACCATCCGCGACCTGACGTCGCCCGGCGTCCGCGAACAATACGAAATCCCCGGCTGCGGGACCGAAGGACCGACGCGGGAAACGGACCTCCGCACCTTCCTTCGCACCCGGACGGAAAACGACCTGCTGCTCGACGCACGGGAGGAAGGACTGCGGAAATTCGGCGGGATCCCCGGGTCGCTCCCCTATCCGGCGGACGACGGGGGACTGCCGACGGACCGCCGCATCTTCGTCTACTGCCAGACCGGCGAAAAGAGCGCTTCTTTGGTGCGCCGTCTGGTCTCGCGGGGGCTGGACGCCTACAACCTGACCGGCGGATTCCGCGCATACCTGCGTTTGGACGACGTCACGTCTTGACAGGTCGAAAAATTTGTGCTATAGTGACTGTATACAGATTTTTGATCGGGAAGGAGCCTATATTGCCATGAAACAGTTCCGCATCGCCTTGATCGGACAGGGTCGGAGCGGTCGCGACATACACGGGATGCACCTCCGGAAGGATACCGAGCGCTTCCGCGTCGTCGCCGTCGTCGATCTGCTTGCCAAACGCCGTGAACGTGCGTCGCAGGAGTACGGCTGCGACGTATACGAGGATTACACCGCCCTGTTCGGTCGGGACGACATCGATTTGGTGGTCAATTCCACCCCAAGCCACCTGCATTACGCCATTTCCAAGGACCTGCTCGAGCACGGCTTCAACGTCCTGTGCGAGAAGCCCTGCGTCCCGACGGTCGCGGAATTCGACGACCTGTGCGAAACCGCGAAGCGGAAGAATGTGCATTTTCTGGTCTTTCAGCAGAGCCGATTCGCCGATTACTTCCTGCAGGTCAAAAACGTCATTGCCTCCGGCAAGCTCGGTCGCATCGTGCATATCGGCATTCAGTTCAACGGCTTTGCCCGCCGCTGGGACTGGCAGTGCTGCCTCGACCGCAACGGCGGCAACCTTGCCAACACCGGACCGCACCCGCTGGATCAGGCGCTCAATCTGCTGGACGCATACGACCAAGAGCTGGGCATTTTCTGCAGAATGGACCGCTGCAACACCTTCGGCAACGCCGAGGACTACGTCAAGCTGATCCTGACCGCCCCCGACCGTCCGCTAATCGACCTCGACATCTCCTCCTGCGACGCCTACCCGTCCTACACCTACAAGGTGGAAGGCACGCGTGGCACACTCAAGGGGGACATGAAGAAGCTGGAATGGAAGTATTTCAAGGAGGAGGAAGCCCCTAAGCAGACCCTCATTCGCACGCCGCTCTACGTCGACGAGGAGCAGCACCCCGCCTACTGCACCGAACAGCTCAAGTGGTACGAGGAAAGCTGGGAGGGCGACCCGCAGGCGCCGTTCATCGCCGCCGTGCAGACCTATTACGATCAGGTCTACGAGCTTCTTTCCAACGGACGCGAGCACGACATCAAGCTCTATCAGGTCCGCCAGCAGCTCGACGTCATCCGCAAGTGCCACGAGATGAACCCCCAGATCAACTGACGCGGGAGGTGTCGGTATGACTTCCCCGTTCTACCGTGCGATCCGTTCCGCCTACCGGCAGAAGGTCTATCCCCGTGCCGACGGGGACGGTGCGGTGTTCTATTACGACGTGGGGGATTTCCCCGGGCTCACGCGGCGGGACTACCCCTTCCGCTCCTCGCGTGGTCACGCGCTCGCCGGGTGGCTGTACTTTCGCGGGGAAGCGCGGACCGATCGGTTGATCGTGTTCGACCACGGCATCGGTTCCGGGCATCGGGGGTACCTGCGGGAGATCGAACTGCTGACCCAAAGGGGGTACACGGTGTTCGCCTACGACCACACCGGCTGTATGGAGTCCGGCGGGGAGGATACCGGCGGGCTGTGCCAGTCGCTGATCGACCTGGACGACCTGCTGACCACCCTGCGCAAAGATCCGGCGTTCCGCGGGACCGCTTTTTCGGTCGTCGGTCACAGCTGGGGCGGGTTTGCCGCGCTCAATATCGCCGCGTTCCACCCGGACGTGACGCACGCCGTCGCGTTCGCGGGCTTCCGCTCGCTCGCCTGTATCCTCGGGCAGACGCTCGACCGCTTCCCGCTGAAACGGTACTGCAGGCGCATCCTGCGCGAGGAATGCGACCGGAATCCGCGGTACGCCGGGATCGACGCGCTGGAAACGCTGCGGAACGCGAAAACCAAGGTGCTGGTCGCGCATTCCGCCGACGACCCGGTCGTCAGCTTCGAGCGGAACTTCCTGCCGCTGCAGCGCGAACTGGGGGAGCGGGACAACCTGACCTTCCTGCGCGTCGACGGCAAGCGGCACAACCCGCACTACACGCACGACGCCGTCGCCTATAAGGACGCGTTCTTCAAGGAATACCGCGACGCGCAGAAGCGGCACGCCCTGACGACCGACGCGGAAAAAACCGCCTTCCGCACCCGGTACGACTGGGCGCGCATGACGGCGCAGGACGAAACCGTCTGGCAGACCGTGTGCGAATTCCTAAAAAACTGAAAACGCCAAAGAAAAACGCTGTGTGCCGCGGCACAGCGTTTTTTCAGTCCGTCGGGACCGCTTTCCCGTTTCCCTTCAGGCGTTCCCGTCTGCCAGATCCGCAAACAGGTCCGCGATCTCCGTTTCCGCGTAGATATTCCGGAACGTATACCCTGCTTCCGAAACGATCGGGTCGGAAGCCACGGCGGACGCGAACAGATCGGCGGAAAGCGTTTCCTCCGCCGCATAGTTCCTGACGCCCTCCGCGCACTTCGCGATCCCGTACCGATCCGCGATATACCGCACGCCGCCGTCCTCCAAAACGTCAAACGTCGTGGTGAAAGAACCGAGGATCCAATATCCCGCCTCGTCATACCCGAAGTCCGCCTCCGTCCCCTGCTTCAGGAACAGCAGCAGCTCGTTCCCGGCGGTAAAGAGCGGGTACTGTTTGATCGTCGCGTCCGCGCTTCCGTCCTGCCGCAGAACGATCTCGCCCGGAACGTCGCCTTTGTACGTTTTCAGGACTTCCGCACGGAAAAAGGTTTCGCAGTACGGGAATTCGCGTTCGCCGAGCCAGTCGCCGATCCGCACGGTCGCAACGACGTCGGACGCTTCGTACCCGGACGCGAAGGTGTAAAGCTGTGCGGGATCCGCCACGGACGTCTTTTCCGTCATACGAACGGGCGGCAAAACGGCGTCCGTCCCGCCCGTCGCCGTTTCGGCGGACGGTTCCTCCCGTGCGCAGGACGCAAACCCGGCAAGCAACAGAAGCGCAAGCAGCAGGCAGAAGGTTTTTTTCATAAATACAAGCCCCCTTTGACCGCATTCCTGTACGGTTCCATTGTAGCACAGCGAGGGGGAAATGTCAACATCTTTCACAAAAAAACGCAAAAGCCGAGGAAAAATTCTACAGAAACGTCTCCCAGCGGCTCTTTCCCGCGCAGAGCGACTCCCACTGACATCCGCCGCAGACGGACGGACGCTTCCCCGGCGAAAGGACGCATTCCTGCGTCCGCCGGACGAATTCGCCGAACGGCAGAACCTCCCCTTCCCGCAGACCGCACAGCGCCAGCACGGCGCGGTCGTATCCCGCGA
Organism: uncultured Clostridia bacterium; assembly: GCA_947627335.1. Classification (GTDB taxonomy): domain Bacteria; phylum Bacillota; class Clostridia; order Oscillospirales; family CAG-382; genus Coliplasma. The sequence goes on from CANQVQ010000019.1 coordinate 8,073, forward strand.
CCTTCTCCGCCTGCGCGCACACGCCGCCGACGTTGTTCGGGCAGGCGGAACAGACGCAGTCCGTCCCGACGGTCAGCGTCACCGGCGTTTCCGCCGTCAGAGCGTCCAGCAGCTCCGCCGTATGGCGGGAGAACCCGTCGCTGTAGCCGTGCCCCGCAAAGTACGCGAGGCACATCCCGTGGTGCGGTCGCAGCCGCGTCGCCTCACCGCACATACTTCCGCAGCCGTTCCGTCAGCAGAAGCGCCAGGGCGACCTTCACAAGGTCCGGCAGCAGGAACGGGAACACGCACCAGCTCATGGCGACCCAGAACCCGACCGGCTCGCCGGTCCGCAAATAGACCGCCATATACCACAGCGTCCCGAACAGATAGCAGAGCGCAAGCCCCAGCACCATGCCGATCGCCTGCACCCAAAGCCGCCTCCCGAGCAGTTTTTCGAGCAGCCACATCGTCAGCCCGGTCAGCAGGAACCCGAGCAGATACCCACCCGTTTCGCCGAGCAAAATGCCGGCTCCGCCGGTGAACCCCGCCAGCACCGGCACGCCCATCGCTGCCAGCAGCAGATACAGCAGGATCGCCATCGTTCCCCGCTTTCCGCCCAGCAACCCGACGGTCAGGCACACCCCGAGCGTCTGCAGCGTGAACGGAATGGTCGTCGGCACGGTGATCCACGAGCAAGCCGCGAGCAGGGCGGCGAACACCGCGATATACGCGATGTCGACCGTCGAAAGCCCCCTTTTTTCCGCCAAGGAAACCCCTCCTTCGTTTCGTTTCGCCCTTTAGTATACCGGATTTCGCTTCAATTGTCAACCCTTTTTTGAAAACTTGGTTTACATTTTGGAATCCGTCGGCGGACGGTTCGCGATTTTTCGTGATTCCGCCCTGTTTTTTCGGTTTTTCCCCGTTTCATTTCTCGCGTCCGGCGCTTGATTTTCGTTCCCCGCTGTGATACAATATGATAGAGAAAAATTCACAAAGGGAAAGAGAAACGCAACATATGAACAGCTATCAGGTCGCGGTCATCGGTGCGGGCGTCGTCGGGAGCCTCGTCGCACGGGAATTGACGAAATACGACCTTTCCGTCGCGCTCGTCGAAGCGCGGGAGGACGTCGCAACCGGCTCGACGGCGGCGAACAGCTCCATCGTCCACGGCGGATTCGACCCGGAACCCGGCACGCGCAAGGCGATCCTGAACGTGAAGGGGACGGCGATGATGCCCGCGCTCGCCGCGGAATTGGGGGTATCCTACCGCAACAACGGGTCGTTGGTGCTCGCATTCTCGGAAAAGGAGATGGAGACGGTGCGTGCGCTGTACGAACGCGGACGCGCCAACGGCGTGCCGACGGATTCGCTGTCCGTCCTCGGGCGGGAGGAACTGCGCAGGCTGGAACCGAACGTGTCCGACGAAGCGGTCGGCGCCCTGCGGTGCGCTTCCGCCGGGATCGTCTGTCCCTACGGGCTTGCGATCGCCGCCGCCGGAAACGCCGCGGACAACGGCGCGTCGCTCTACCTGTCCTCCCCGGTCACGGCGATCGCGAAGCGGGACGGCAAGTTCCTCGTCACCGCCGGACCGCACACGTTCCAAGCCGACTACCTCGTCAACTGCGCCGGGCTGTACGCCGACCGCGTCGCCCGCCTGATCGGCGACGACAGCTTCACCCTGCGTCCGCGCAAGGGCGAATACCTGCTGTTCGACAAATCCGAAGGCGGGCTGACCGGGCATACGCTGTTCCAGGTGCCGACGACCGCCGGGAAGGGCGTGCTGGTCACGCCGACGGTGGACGGCAACCTGCTGATCGGTCCGACGTCGGTCTTTTCGGACGACCGCGAGGACAAGTCCACGTCCGCCGACGGGCTTTCGTACGTCCGCGAAACGGCGGGGAGAGCCGTCAAGGGGTTGAATTTCCGGCAGGTCATCACCTCCTTCAGCGGGCTTCGCGCCGTCCCCGACGGGGCGGGGCAGGATTTCATCATTCGTTTCTCCGAACGCGACGGGCATTTCCTGCACTGCGCCGGGATCGAGTCGCCCGGGCTTTCCGCCTCCCCCGCCATCGCCGTCTACGTCGCGGAGCTGCTGCGGGACGCGGGGCTTCCGATGCGCCCGAATCCGCATTTCGACCCCCGTCGGAAGTCCGACCATTGGTTCCGCCGTCTTTCCGCGGCGGAGAAAAACGAGGTCATCCGCAGGGACCCCCGCTACGGGCGGGTGGTCTGTCGGTGCGAAACCGTCACGGAGGGCGAGATCGTCGAAGCCATCCACCGCGCCCCGCAGGCGACCACGCTCGACGCGCTCAAGCGCCGCCTGCGCAGCGGCATGGGACGCTGCCAGGGCGGATTCTGCACGCCGCTGCTGGTCGAACTGCTGGCGAAGGAGACCGGCAAAGCCCCGACGGAGCTTTGCAAGGGTGCGCCGGGCAGCCTGCTGCTGGCGGGAACGCTGAAGAAGGGAGCGGAACAGGCGTGAAAACAGAGATCGTCATCATCGGCGCCGGTCCCGCGGGGCTTGCCGCCGCCGTCGCCGCCTACGATGCGGGCGTGAAGGACCTGCTCCTGCTCGAACGCGACGCCGCCCCCGGCGGGATCCTGCAGCAGTGCATCCACAACGGGTTCGGGCTGCACCGCTACGGCGAGGAGCTGACCGGTCCGGAATACGCCGCACGGGACGTCGCGGAAGTCCGCAGGCGGAACATTCCGATCCTGACCGAAACCATGGTGCTGTCCGTCGCCCCCGACCGCACGGTCACGGCGATGAACCGCCAAAACGGCGTCTTCACGGTCCAAGCGAAGGCGGTCGTCCTCGCGATGGGCTGCCGCGAACGCCCTCGCGGTGCGCTGAATATCCCCGGCGACCGTCCGAGCGGCATCTACACCGCCGGGACCGCCCAGCGATTCGTCAATATCCAGGGCGTCCTGCCGGGGAAGGAGATCGTCATTCTCGGGTCCGGCGACATCGGGCTGATCATGGCACGCCGCATGACGCTCGAAGGCGCGCACGTCCACGCCGTCTGCGAACTCATGCCCTATTCCGGCGGGCTGAACCGCAACATCGTCCAATGCCTGCGGGATTTCGACATTCCGCTGCTGCTCAGCCATACCGTCTCCCGCATCCACGGGAACGGGCGGCTGACCGGCGTTTCCGTCGCGGAAGTGGACGAAAACCGACGCGTCAAGCCGGAAACCGAACGGTACATACCCTGCGACACCCTGCTGCTCTCCTGCGGTCTGCTGCCGGAAAATGAGCTGAGCAAGGGCGCGGGCGTCCCGCTCGACCCGGTCACGGGCGGCGCGACCGTCAACGAGCGGCGGGAAACCGCCATTCCGGGCGTATTCGCCTGCGGAAACGTGCTGCACGTCCACGATCTGGTGGACTTCGTCTCGGAGGAGGCGCATCTGGCGGGCGAAAGCGCCGCGAAGTGGGTGCTGTCCGGCGCGGCGGAGCACGCGGACCGCTCGATCCCCGTCCGTGCGGGCGGAAAAGTGCGCTACACCGTCCCGCAGCGGATCGATTCGCCGGAAGCGCCGGTGCGGCTGTTCTTCCGCGTCGGGAGCGTCGCGGACAACGCGGTGCTGACCGTCAAAAGCGGGCAGACCGTCCTCGCGACCAAAAAGAAGCGCCGCATGACGCCGGGCGAGATGGAATCCTTCGAGCTGTCTCCCGCCGTCCTACGCACGGCGTTCGACGCCGGAGAAACGCTGACCGTTTCGGTCGATTGATTTTGTTTGCCAAGGGAGATGCCCCATATGAAAACCCGTGAACTGACCTGCATCGTCTGCCCGATGGGCTGCTCGCTGCGGGTGGAACTGACCGACGCAGGCGAGGTCGCCTCCGTCGCCGGCAATACCTGCCCCCGCGGGGCGGCGTACGCTAAGGACGAGGTGCTGCACCCCGTCCGCACCCTGACGACGACGGTCCGCGCCGTCGGGACCGAACGACCGCTCCCGGTCAAGACCGACCGCCCGATCCCCAAGGAGCGTCTGTTCGACGCGATGGAACGCGTCAATGCCCTGCGGGTAAAAACCCCGGTCCGCATCGGGGACGTCCTGCTCGACGACCTGTTCGGCGCAAAGCTGGTCGCCACGGCGGACCTACTCTAAAGAAAAAAGGAACCACACCCTGCCATGCACCTGACCAAATCCCAAACCCGACCGTCGGCGCCGCCGACCGAAAACAAAATGGGCGTCCTGCCGGAGGGACGGCTGCTGTTCAATATGGCGCTGCCGCTGATCGCCTCCATGCTCGTGCAGGCGCTCTACAACGTCGTCGACAGCATCTACGTCTCCGGCAGCTCCGACACCGCTCTGACGGCGCTCTCCCTCGCCTTCCCCGTCCAGAATATGCAGATCGCCTTCTCGACCGGGGTCGCGGTCGGCGTCAACTCGCTGCTCTCCCGCTCGCTCGGCGAAGGGAACCAAGAGAAAGCGAACCGCTCCGCCGGAAACGGCATCCTGCTGTCCGGCATCACCGTCCTGCTGTTCATGGTGTTCGGCGCACTCGGCGTCACCGGCAGGCACCCGTTCATCGCCGTGCAGTCGGACGTCGAGGCGACGGTCCTCGAAGGATCGGTCTATGTGACCATCTGCTGCCTGTTCTCGCTCGGGCTGTTCGCCGAAGTGCTGTTTGAGCGAATGCTGCAATCCTCCGGGCGGACGGTCTACACCATGATCACCCAAGGCACGGGAGCGCTGCTGAACATCATTCTCGACCCGATCTTCATCTTCGGCTACTTCGGGATGCCGGAACTCGGCGTGGCGGGCGCCGCGATCGCGACGGTCATCGGGCAGTGGGTCGCAGCGGCTATGGCGCTGTTCTTCAACCTCAAAAAGAACCCGGACATCCAGCTCCGCCTGTCCTACTGCAAACCCCGTTCGGACGTCATGCGGGGGATCCTCTCGGTCGGCTTCCCGTCCACGGTCATGATGGCGATCAGCTCGGTCATGAACTTCGGCATGAACCAGATCCTGCAGGACATCGACACCAGCGAAACGGCGACCGGCGTGTTCGGCGTCTATTACAAGCTCCAGAGCTTCTTCTTCATGCCCGTGTTCGGTCTGAACAACGCGACCATTTCCATCGTCGCCTATAACTACGGCAGCCGCAAGCCCCGACGGATCCTGCGGACCCTGCGCCTGTCCTGCACGGTCGCGCTGTGCATCATGCTCGTCGGGCTTGCCGTGTTCCAGCTGTTCCCGGATTTCCTGCTCGGCTTCTTCAGTCCGACCGAGAAGTTTCTCGACATCGGTCGGGTGGCGCTCCGCATCATCTGCTTCAACTTCCCGCTCGCCGCGTTCGGCATCGCGCTCGGCGCGAGCTTTCAGGCGATGGGCAAAGGCTCCTATGCGACGGTCATCTCGCTCTGTCGGCAGTTGATCGTGCTGCTCCCTGCGGCGTACCTGCTGAGCCTGACCAAGCAGGTGGACAACGTCTGGTGGGCGTTCCCGATCTCCGAATTCGTCAGTTTGGTCGTCACCGTCCTGTTCTTCCTGCGGATCTACCGCAAGAAGATCCGCCCGCTGGAGGGAAAATAGGTTCCGCGAAAAAAACCGACCGCATTTTCCGGTCGGTTTTTCTATCCTTTTTTCACCCTTGCGCGGGCAAGAGCGCGCAAAGCGTGCGGCAGAACGCCGAGATCGCGTCACCCGTCGAACGCTTCGCCCGGTTCGCTGCGTTCCCGGCGGTTTTCAGCGCTTCCCGCCGCGCATTCGACCCGTTCGTCGCCGAAAATAACGCGTAACCGTCCACGGCGATGTACCCTTCTAAGAGCTGTTCCGCCGTCAACCAGTCGCCGTCGGAATGGGTCAATCCCTTGCGGCGGGTGTCGTAGCGCCCGGTGTCGCCCGGCATCGGGTCGATAATCAGATACTTCTCGCTCGCCGGGTCGTAACCGACCGCCGCCATGAAATGCCCCGGGACGTGCAGCGCCGCCGTCCCGCCGGAAAGCAGGTGATCGACGAGCGCACGCGAACGGACGTCCCCGCCCTGAAAGGCGCTCGCCGTGTAGCCGTATGCATCGCCGTATTCCCGGGTGGAATGGTAGAAGATCGAGCGGTAGCTCCCCTCGAAACCGGCGTTGAACAGCCCCGCCCGGTTCGCCCAGAATGCGACTTCGACCAGGTCCATTTCCTTGCCGGTCAGGTAGTAGACCGCGTTGCACAGCGTCGCCACGCCGCAGGCGGACTGCACGATATTCAGCGTACCGACCTGCACGTCCTTCCAACGGTCGTCGCATTGCAGGTATGTGAACGCCAATCCGGCGCCGCCGTCCGCGCCCGCGGAAACGCAAAAGACCCCGCACAGCACCGCCGCGCACAGAAACAGGCACCCCAGCCGTTTTTTCACCGCGATCCCTCCTTTTCTTTGCGAATTTGCCCGGGTTCAGACCCGCCGTCCGAGCCGTTCGACCGCTTCCGCCTTGAAGGACTTCCAGTATCCGCCGTCCAGAGCGTCGCGGATCCGCTCCATCAGGCGATTGTAGAAATACAGGTTGTGCAGCACGCACAGCCGCATCGCCAGCATCTCCCGCGCCTTGAACAGATGCCGAATGTACGCACGGGAATACCGACGGCAAGCCGGACAGTCGCACGCAGGGTCGAGCGGCAGGGGGTCCTCTGCAAACTTGCGGTTGTTGAGGTTGAGCAGCCCCTCCGACGTGAACAGGTTCCCGTGCCGTGCGTTCCGCGAAGGCAGGACGCAGTCGAAGAAGTCCACGCCGCGGTCCACGGCTTCGAGGATGTTCAACGGCGTCCCGACGCCCATCAGGTACCGCGGACGGTCGGACGGCATGAACGGTTCAACCTCCTCGATGACCCGATACATCTCCTCCGCCGTCTCCCCGACCGCCAGCCCCCCGATTGCGTAGCCGTCGAGGTCGAGTTCGGCAATCTGCCTCATATGGCGGACGCGCAGGTCCGTGTAGATCCCGCCCTGGTTGATGCCGAAAAGCATCTGCTGCGGGTTGATGGTGTCCGGCAGGGCATTCAGACGGGTCAGTTCCTCCCGACAGCGATAAAGCCAGCGCACCGTGCGGTCGCAGGAGCGGTCGATATAACCGTGTTCCGCGACGGAGGACGGACATTCGTCGAGCGCCATGGCGATCGTGGACGCGAGGTTCGACTGGATCCGCATACTGACCTCCGGGCTCATGAACACCGGCGCACCGTCCATATGCGATTGAAACTGCACGCCTTCCTCCCGGATATTGCGCAGCTGCGCGAGCGAAAACACCTGAAATCCCCCGGAATCCGTCAGGATCGGGCGATCCCAGTTGAAGAATCGGTGCAGACCGCCCATGCGGTGGATCAGGTCGTCGCCGGGGCGGACGTGCAGGTGGTAGGTGTTGGAAAGCTCCACCTGACAGCGGATCTCCCGCAGGTCGTCGGTGGAAACGCCCCCCTTGATGGCGGCGCTGGTGCCAACGTTCATGAACACCGGCGTCTGCACGTCGCCGTGGACGGTCCGAAAGACGCCCCGCCTCGCGGCGCCGTCCTGTTTGAGCAGTTTGAAAGCCATGGAACTCCCTTTCTAACGGTCGAAATACCCCTCGATCTCCCGCTTGGACAGGCGGTGCAGGACCGGTCTGCCGTGCGGACAGTAGCGCAGGGACGGATTTTCAAGCAGTTGTTCGACGATCCACTCGTTGTGCGCAGGGTCGTTCGGGATGCCCGCCTTCAGCGCAGCCTTGCAGGCGACGGTGAACAGGGCGCGGTCGCACTTCTCCGCGAACGGCACACGGCTCCCGTCGGTCAGTTCGGACGCGAACCCCTCGAGCAGCGTCCGCAGTTCCTTCGTCCCCGCGAGCGACGCGGGCACCGCACGGACCAGCACCGTGTCCCCGCCGAACGGCTCGACCTCGAAGCCGAACTCCGCCAAATACGGCGCGTTTTCGCAGAGCACCGACGCGTCCCCGGGCGGGAGCGTGAGCGGAATGCCAGTCAGCAGCCCCTGCGAACGGACCTGCTTGCGGGACGCGAGCTGCTCGTAAAGGATGCGTTCGTGGGCGGCGTGCTTGTCGATGACCAGCACCTCCTCCGCCGTTTCGACGAACAGGAACGCGTCGTAGGCCTCCCCGATAAGCTTGTGGTACGGGCGGTCGTCCATCTTCTGCTGCGGGTCCTCCGGCAGGAGCGTCCCCTGCGCGGGGGCGTCCGCCCGCTCCCCGTCGGTCGGCGCTTCCGGCTGCTCGACGCGCAGCGGCGTCCCCATTTGAAGGTCCTCCAGCCCGATGTCCGCCCGAAACCCCTTCGGTCCATCGGTTTTTTTCGGCGCAGACGCGGAAAAAAGCGACGGCTTCGGGAACGGTTCACGCGGTCCGACGGTTTTTGCCGAATTCGTCGGGTCCGTCGGTCGAACGGGCTCCACCGACCCCTTCGGGACCATTTCCGGTCCTGCGGACGGCGGGATCGCCTCTTCCGCCTGCTCCGTCGGCTGTATGGACGCGGTCAGACGGTTGCGCACCGCGTAATAGACCGCCGAAAAGACCGGTCGCTCGTCGGCGAACTTGATCTCCAGCTTCGCGGGATGTACGTTGACGTCCGTCAGCCCCAGCGGCAGCTCCACAAACAGCACCGCGCCCGGGTACTTCCCGTGCGGCAGGTACGAACGGAACGCCTCCTCGAGCGCCGCCATGACGGTTTTCGAGCGGACCGGGCGCCCGTTGATGAAGAACAACTGCATCGACCGACTGCCCCGCGCCTGTTCCGGCGGCGTGACGTAGCCGAACGCCCGAACGCCGTCCAGCGTATAATCCACGGGCAGAAGCCCTGCGGCGAACCCCTTGCCGTACACCGCGTACACCGCCGCAAGCAGCTTGCCGTCCCCGGCGGTGAAGAACCGCCTTTCCCCCTCGACCGAGACGGTGAACGACACGTCCGGGCGGGAGAGCGCCGCGCCGGCGGCGACCGAAAGGCAGGCGGACGCTTCGGAAGCGTCCCGCTTGAGGAATTTCTGCCGTGCGGGGGTGTTGTAGAACAGGTCGCGGACGATGACGCTCGTGCCGTCCGGGCAGCCGGTATCCGTCATGACGACCCCGTTTTCGTCCGAGGTCAGGCGGCTCCCCGCCGTTTCGCCGACCGCGTGGGAGATGATCTCCATGCGCGACACCGAGCTGATCGCGGCGAGCGCCTCCCCGCGGAACCCGTAGGTGGCGATCTCGCTCAGGTCCGACCCGTCGCGGATCTTGGAGGTCGCGTGGCGCAGCAGCGCCTTGGGCATATCGTCGCGGGTGATCCCGCCCCCGTTGTCCGTCACCCGCAGGAACGACCGACCGCCTCCCTTGATCTCCACCGAGATCCGGGACGCGCCCGCGTCCAACGCATTTTCCAGCAGCTCCTTGAGCGCGCTCGCCGGTCGATCGACGACCTCGCCCGCCGCGATGCGGTTGGCGGTCTGCGCGTCGAGAATGTTGATGACGCCCATGCGAAACTCCCTCCCTTCGCCGTATTACAGCATCTTTTTGAGTGCGAACAGCAGATTCATCGCCTCGTAAGGCGTCAGTTCGTTCAGGTCCGTCGCCCGCAGTTTCTCCGCGACGGCGGACGCCGAAAGGTCGTCGAACGTGATCGTCCCGTCGTCCGCGTCGGGCGTTTTGCGGGTCTGCGGGACGCCGTTCTGCTCGAGCAGCTGCTTCAAGATCTGCTTGGCGCGGTTCACGACCGGCGACGGCACCCCCGCGAGCGCGGCGACCTCGATGCCGTAGCTGTCGTCCGCCGCACCGCGCACGATCTTGCGCAGGAACATGATGTCGTTGCCGCGCTTCTTCGCGGCGATGTGATAATTCACGACCCCGGGAAGCTCCCCTTCGAGGTCGGTCAGTTCATGGTAGTGCGTCGCGAACAGGGTCTTTGCGCCCAGCTTGCCGCAGGTATGCTCCGCCACGGCACGGGCGATGGACATCCCGTCGTAGGTGGAGGTCCCCCGCCCGATCTCGTCGTAGATGATCAGGCTTTTCGGGGTCGCGTTCTGCAGGATCCCGGCGACCTCGCTCATTTCGAGCATGAACGTCGAATTGCCGGACGCGAGGTCGTCGGACGCGCCGATGCGGGTGAAGATGCGATCGACGATGCCGACACGCGCCTGCTGCGCCGGAACGAAACTGCCCATCTGCGCCAGCAGCGTGATCAGCGCGACCTGCCGCATATACGTCGACTTGCCCGCCATATTCGGCCCGGTGATCAGCAGCAGCCGATCCTTCCCGTTGAGCAGGCAGTCGTTCGGCACGAAGTATTCGTCCTCCAGGAACCGCTCGACGACCGGGTGCCGCCCGCCCTTGATCTCGATGACGTCCGAATCGTCCACCTCCGGGCAGACGTACCCCGACTCCCGGGCGATCTCGGCGAGCGAACACAGCACGTCCAGCTCCGCCATCGCCGACGCCGTCTCCTGCAAGCGCTCCAGCGATTCCAGCACGAAATCCCGCAGGGAGCAGAAAATCTCGTACTCCAACGCACTGTCGCGCTCCTTCGCGCCCAGCACGCGGGACTCCATCTCCTTCAGTTCCGGCGTGACGAACCGCTCGCCGGTCGTCAACGTCTGCCGACGGACGTAATCGTCCGGCACCTGCGCGAGGGCGGACTTGGAGATCTCTATGTAGTAGCCGAAGACCCGATTATAGCCCACCTTCAGCGAGCGGATGCCGGTCCGTTCCCGCTCGGATTCCTCGATCTTCGTCAGCCAGCTTTTGCCGTCGTCCATCATCGAGCGAAGCTCGTCCACGGCGGCGTTGCAGCCCGCCTTGATGATCCCGCCCTCCTTGACGGTCATCGCCGGGTCCTCGGAAATGGTCTTTCCGATCGCCTCGGAAACCGCTTCCAGCGCGTCCAGCCGCTCCCGCAGGTCGCGTATCCGCAGGGACTTGCAGGGTTCGAGCAGTTCCTTGACCGCCGGGATGCGCGTCAGCGTGTGTTCGAGCGATTTGAGGTCGCGTGCGTTGGCGGTGCCGTATACCAGCTTCGTGCTCAGCCGCTCCACGTCCACCGTGCCGCGCAGGCGAGACATCAGCTCCCCCCGCAGAATGGAATCGTCGAACAACTCCTGCACCGCCATCTGTCGGGTGCGAATGGACTTGCAGTTGAGCAGCGGACGGTCCAGCCACTTCCGCAGAAGCCGCCCGCCGGCGGCCGTGCGGGTGCGGTCGATCGCCCAGAGCAGGCTCCCCTTGCGTTCGCCGCTCCGAAGCGTTTCGCACAGTTCGAGGTTCCGCCGCGAACAGCTGTCGATTCCGAGGAAGCTCTCGCTGTCGTAGAACGTCGGTTTCTTGAGGTAGTGCAGGTCGATCTGCTGGGTCCGTCGCAGCAGCGAAAGCAGTGCGCCCATGGCGCAGAGCGCGTAAGTCGCGTCGCTTTCCGGCGCATCGCACAGCTCGCGGAAGCTCTCCGACGCCTTTTCCGGCTCGAACAGCTCGTCCGGCAGGACGGTCAGCACCGCGTGGAACCGCTCCGCCAGCTTCGCGCCCAACCCCTCCCGCACGGACTCCGCGCAGACCAGTTCCCGCGGGACGTACGCCGCAAGCTCGGAGATCAGGCGCTCCTCCGCCTTCCCGCCGAGCAGTTCCGTCGCCGACGCGTCGCCGGTCGAAACGTCCGCAAACGCGGCGCCGACGCCGTCCGACCCGACGTGGATGCAGCAGATATAGTTGTTCTCCCGCTCCTTGAGGTACCCGCCTTCAAAGACCGTCCCCGCCGTGACGACGCGGGTGACGCCCCGCTTGACAAGCCCTTTGGCGGTCGACGGGTCCTCGAGCTGATCGACGATCGCGGCACGGTAGCCCTTGCTCACCAGCTTGGCGAGGTACTGGTCCAACGCGTGATGGGGCACGCCGCACATCGGCGCACGCTCCTCCAGCCCGCAGTCCTTCCCGGTCAGCACCAGATCCAACTCGCGGGACGCCACCTTCGCGTCCTCAAAGAACATCTCGTAGAAATCCCCGATCCGCATCAGCAGCAGGCAGTCCGGGTTCTGCTCCTTGAACTGCCGATACTGCACCATCAACGGCGAAAGCGCCATCGCGCACCCCTCCTTTTTCGCAAAAAATGCAACCCGAAACCGGCTCAGCCGCAGCCCTTACAGCTCGAACAGTTGCCGGAGCAGGCGCCGCCCTCGACGGCTTCCGGCCGCACGATGGACTGCACGCCCCGGTCGATCTCCGCGAGGATGCGGGAGACTTCCTCCTCCGCCTGCTGCATGGCGACCATATGCTGGTTCCGCATGATTTCGTCGTAAAGCTCCTTGAGCCTGCCGGTGATCTGGGCGATCAATTCCTGATCCCGTTCCGGCTTCGCGCCCTCGTCCCGCAAAAGCTGCCCTTCGACGTTGTACTGGTTGACGAGAGCGATCAGATGCCCGTCCGCCACATACGCGTCCTTGGCTTCCCGATACCGTACCACCGCTTCGCAATTCCGCAGTGCGTCGAGGAAAACCTCCAGATCCTTCTTCCAGCTTTCGTTCATTTCGATTTCCTTTCCGTTTTCAAACCACCGTCCCGGACAGCGCATACTGCCGCGACGATTGGATTTTCACCTCGCAGAACCGCCCCGCAGGGATCGGGCGGTCGAAGGTGACGATCTTATTCTGCCCGCACCGACCGGTCGGTATCCCGTTTTCGTCGGTCCCGTCGGACAGCACCCGCAGGGTCGTTCCGACGTAGCAGTCGTTCCGTTTCTGGGCGACCTCGTTCTGCACGTCCGACAGGTACTCGAACCGCCTCACCTGCTCCT
>CANQVQ010000020.1 GCA_947627335.1 uncultured Clostridia bacterium
CAAGATCTCGGTGGGCGATAAGATGGCGGGCCGCCACGGAAACAAGGGCGTCATCTCCCGCATCCTCCCGCCGGAGGATATGCCGTTCCTGCCGGACGGCACGCCGCTGGACATTGTTTTGAACCCGTTGGGCGTTCCGTCCCGTATGAATATCGGACAGGTGCTGGAAGTGCACCTCGGCATGGCGGCGAAGCTGAAAGGCGTCAAGGTCATGACCCCGGTCTTCGACGGCGCGAACGAAAAAGACATTCAGGAATGGCTGCGCGAAGCCGGCTGCAGCGAGGACGGAAAGACCATTCTCTACGACGGTCGCACCGGACAGCCGTTCGATAACCCCGTCACCGTGGGCATCATGTACTTCCTCAAGCTGCACCATCTGGTCGATGATAAGATCCACGCACGTTCCACCGGTCCGTACTCGCTGGTCACCCAGCAGCCGTTGGGCGGTAAGGCGCAGTTCGGCGGACAGCGCTTCGGCGAAATGGAAGTCTGGGCGCTGGAAGCCTACGGTGCGGCGTATACCCTGCAGGAGATCCTGACCGTCAAGTCCGACGACGTCAAGGGTCGTGTCAAGGCGTATGAGGCGATCGTCAAGGGGTTGAATATCCCGACGCCGGGCGTCCCCGCGTCCTTCAAGGTGCTGGTCAAGGAGCTGCAGTCCCTCGGACTGGACGTCCGCGTGCGCGACCGCAACGGCGACGAGATCCCGATGCGGGAGTACTCGGACGACGACGGACCGGACGAAAGGAAGTTCTCCGACGCCGAACTCGGGCAGAGCGTGCTCGAGAGCGAGGAAGGTCTGCTCTACGAGGACGAAAACAGCGTCAACGCGGGTCTGAGCGAGGACGAGATCGCCGAGGCAGATACGGACGAGGAGGAATACGTTTACGACGAGCATGAGAATGACGTCGATGACTGACGCGCCCGTCCGTCCGACAGGGGTCGAAAGAAAGGAATGGTCTTGAACGATGGAACCTGTAAATATGGAATTTGAATCGATCCAGATCGGGATCGCATCTCCGGAAATGATCCGTTCGTGGTCCTACGGCGAGGTCAAGAAGCCGGAAACCATCAACTACCGCACGCTCAAACCGGAGCGGGACGGTCTGTTCTGCGAACGCATATTCGGTCCGACGAAGGACTGGGAGTGCCACTGCGGCAAGTATAAACGCGGCGCACGGTACAAGGGGAAGATCTGCGAAAAGTGCGGCGTGGAGATCACGACGAGCAAGGTGCGCCGGGAACGCATGGGGCACGTCGAACTGGCGGCGCCGGTCTCGCATATCTGGTATTTCCGTGCGATCCCTTCGCGCATGGCGCTGCTGCTGAACATTTCGCCGAAGCTGCTGGAAAAAGTGCTGTACTTCGCCCAGTACATCGTCACGGATCCCGGCGAGACCCCGTTGAGCAAGTATCAATTGCTGACCGAACAGCAGTACCGCGAATACCGCGAGAAGTACGAGGACGATTTCGACGCCGGCATGGGCGCCGAGGCGGTCGAAAAGCTGCTCGCGGAGATCGACCTCGAATCCGAGGCTGCGCGGCTCAAGAAGGAGCTTTTGACCGCGCAGGGACAGCGCAAGGTGCGCGACATCAAGCGTCTGGAGGTCGTCGAGGCGTTCCGCGCCTCCGGCAACCGCCCGGAATGGATGATCCTGCACGCGCTGCCGGTCATTCCGCCGGAACTGCGCCCGATGGTGCAGTTGGACGGCGGTCGGTTCGCGACGTCCGACCTGAACGACCTGTATCGCCGTGTCATCAACCGCAATAACCGCCTGCTCAAGCTCCAAGAGCTGCAGGCGCCGGATATTATCATTCGCAACGAGAAGCGTATGCTGCAGGAAGCGGTGGACGCGCTTATTGACAACGGTCGCCGCGGTCGCCCGGTCACGGGACCGAGCAATCGCCCGCTGAAGTCCCTTTCCGAAATGCTGCGCGGCAAGCAGGGGCGGTTCCGCCAGAACCTGCTCGGCAAGCGCGTGGACTATTCCGGTCGTTCGGTCATCGTCGTCGGTCCGGAACTCAAGATCTATCAGTGCGGTCTGCCGAAGGAGATGGCGCTGGAGCTGTTCAAGCCGTTCGTCATGAAGCAATTGGTCGAAAGCGGCAAGTCCACCAACATCAAGGACGCGAAGAAACGCGTCGAACGCGCCAACAACGAGGTCTGGGACGCGCTGGAGGTGGTCATCAAGGAACACCCGGTCCTGCTCAACCGTGCGCCGACGCTGCACAGGCTTTCCATTCAGGCGTTCGAGCCGGTCCTGGTCGAAGGGCGTGCCATCAAACTGCATCCGCTGGTCTGCAATCCGTTCAACGCGGACTTCGACGGCGACCAGATGCCGGTACACGTCCCGCTTTCCGCGGAGGCGCAGGCGGAAGCCCGTTTCCTGATGCTTTCCGCGAACAACCTGCTCAAACCCGCTTCCGGTCACGCGGTCAACGTGCCGTCGCAGGATATGGTGCTCGGGTCCTACTACCTGACGGTGGATAAGCCCGGCGAACCGGGCGAGGGCAAGTGGTTCCGCAGCTTCGACGAAGCGGTGATGGCTTACGAGAACGGCGTGCTGGGGCTGCACGCGCCCTGCTACGTCCGCATCACCAAGGAGATCGACGGCGTCGAGCAGTCCGGCATCGTGCATACCACGCTCGGTCGACTTATCTTCAACCGCCCGATCCCGCAGGACCTCGGTTTTGTGGATCGCAGTCTGCCGGAGAACCGCTTCAAGCCGGAGATCGATTTCGTCACCACCAACAACGAACTTTCCCAGATTTTAGACCGCACCATCAAGAAGCACGGCAACGTCGTGACCTGCGAGGTGCTGGACCAGATCAAGGCGCAGGGGTATCGCTACTCCACGCGTGCGTCGCTGTCCATCTCGGTCTACGATATGACCATCCCGCCGGAAAAGGAAAGCCTGATCGCGGCGGCGGAGGCGAAGGTGGATCAGATCACCGACCTGTTCCGCCAGGGTCTGTTCTCCGACGAGGAGCGTTCGCAGCGCGTCATCGCGATCTGGGACCAGTGTACCAAGGACGTCGCGACGGCTCTGCAAAAGAACCTCGATGCTTACAACCCGCTGAACATGATGGCGGTTTCCGGCGCCCGCGGCTCCATCAAGCAGATGCGTCAGCTCGCCGGTATGCGCGGTCGTATGTCGTCCGCGTCCGGTAAGACCGTCGAAATGCCGGTCAAGGCGAACTTCCGCGAGGGCATGAAGGTGCTGGAGTACTTCATGGCGGCGAGGGGCGCCCGCAAGGGGTTGTCCGATACCGCTCTGCGTACCGCGGACTCCGGGTACCTGACCCGGCGTCTGGTGGACGTTTCGCAGGAGATCATCGTACACGAGCAGGATTGCGGCGACCGCCGCGGTCTGTGGGTGTCCAAGATCGTCGACGTGCTGCCCGGCGGCAAGGAAGAGGTCATCGAACCGTTTGCCGACCGCCTGACCGGTCGGTTCACGATCGGCGAGGTCGTGGACGAAGCGACCGGCGAAGTGCTGGTGCCGGATAACACGATGCTTTCCGAGGAGGACGTGCAGCGCATCGAGCGTGCGGGGATCACCCGCGTACACGTCCGCTCGGTCATCAACTGCCGCGCCAAGCACGGCGTGTGCGTCCATTGCTACGGCGCGGACCTGTCCTCCGGGCAACCTGTTTCCGTGGGCGAAGCGGTGGGGATCATCGCGGCGCAGTCCATCGGCGAACCCGGCACGCAGTTGACCATGCGTACCTTCCACAGCGGCGGCGTCGCCGGCGGCGACATCACGCAGGGTCTTCCCCGCGTTGAGGAGATCTTCGAGGCGCGTCGTCCGAAGAAGACGGCGGTGCTCGCGCCGTTCGCGGGCACGGTATCCATCGAAGAGAGCCGCAAGTCCCGCCAGATCACGATCACCGGAGACGAAGGCGACGTGTGCGCACTGTCGATCCCGCTGATGACCAAGATCATCGCCGAGGACGGCTCCCATGTGGAAAAATGCCAGAAACTGACCGAAGGCACCGAGTATCCGGGGGACATCCTGGAGATCAGCGGTCTGGACGCGGTCTACGCATATATCATCAAGGAAGTCCAGCGCGTCTACCGCCTGCAGGCGGTGGAGATCGCCGACAAGCACATCGAGATCATCGCCCGGCAAATGACCCGCAAGATCCGCGTCGACGCGAGCGGGGACACGGATCTGCTGGTCGGGTCGTCGGTGGACATCGGCGAATTTGAGGAAGCCAACGAGCGCATCGAGCGCGAGAACGCGAACCGCACGGACGGGATCGAGCTGATGAAGGCGGAGGGCAGCCCGATGCTGCTGGGCATCACCAAGGCGTCGCTTTCCACGGAATCCTTCCTGTCCGCCGCGTCCTTCCAGGAGACCACCAAGGTCCTCGCGGACGCTGCGACCAAGGGCAAGCGGGATCCGCTGCTCGGTCTGAAAGAGAACGTCATCATCGGCAAACTGATCCCCGCCGGCACCGGTATGTTGTCCTACCGCGACACGCAGGTGGACCTCGGCGAGGACTATACGGAAGCCGTTTACGATGCGGAGGAACAACCGTAAAATGGACGACGACAGTACTTGCTGCATACGCGAGGCGGGCTGGAATCGGGCGCAGAAGCTGCTGCGGGGCGGCGGACTGAAGCGCCTGTGGCTCGCGTCGGATGCGGAAACGCACTTCGCGGAGCAGGTTTGCGCAGAGGCGGCGAAAGCCGGCGTTCTGCCCGACCGAAGCAAGACGGGAAGGGAACTCATGGAGTTCGCCGGTGTGAGCGTTTTCACCGCCGTCGTTTCGGAATATCTGCCGAGCGGAGAACAAACCGGGCAAAAACGGGAAGCAAAAAATGGGGAAACCCCTTGACAAATGCCGAACGTTTCTGTATAATACGTTAGATTCTTTTCGGAAAGGAGGAACAGGAACCGTATGCCTACGTTCAACCAATTGGTCAGACAGGGTCGCCACGACAAGGTCTGGAAGTCCAAGGCGCCGGCGCTGCAAAAGGGGTCCAACTCGATCAAGAACATCTCGACGAGCCAGGCTTCTCCGCAGAAACGGGGCGTTTGCACGAAGGTTTCCATTCAGACGCCGAAGAAGCCGAACTCTGCGCAGAGAAAGGTCGCCAGAGTCCGTCTCTCCAACGGCATGGAAGTCACGTCGTATATCCCCGGCATCGGACACAACCTGCAGGAGCACTCGGTGGTGCTGATCCGCGGCGGAAGAGTCAAGGATCTCCCCGGCGTCCGTTACCACATCATTCGCGGTACGTTGGACACGCAGGGCGTCGCCAAGCGCAACCAGGGTCGGTCCAAGTACGGCGCAAAGCGTCCGAAGGGCGGAAAGTAACGCTCTGACGCGCAAAAAAGCCCGGAAGATCGAGGAACCGGGCCACAATGTCCGAAAATCCACCGATGAACGGTGCCAAAACAGAAGACAATTCGGGAAGAACGCGTATTTTTTGCGTTCTTTGGAATAGATTCTTTTTGCGCACTTGACGGAAAGTGATTTTTCGAGTACCTGTGAACTCATCGAACGCGTGCGGCGGTTTGCGCGTGCGCGATCACTAATGAAGGAGGGAAGAAAAGTGCCCAGAAGAGAACATGGATTCAAAAGGGAAGTGCTGCCGGATCCGGTCTACGGCTCCCAGCTCGTCACCAAGCTGATCAACGGGATCATGGAGGACGGGAAAAAGGGCGTCGCGCAGAAGATCGTTTACGAAGCCTTTGAAAAGGTGGCGGCGCAGTCCGGTCAGGACGCCCTGGAGATGTTCAAGAAAGCGCTCGGCAATATCATGCCGTCGCTGGAAGTCAAAGCGGTTCGTCGCGGCGGTTCAAACTATCAGGTTCCGATGGAAGTCCGCCCGGAACGGCGGCAGACGCTCGGTCTGCGCTGGCTGATCAACTATGCCAGACAGCGCGGTGAGCGGACCATGGCGGATCGCCTGTACGGCGAGATCATGGATGCCGTCAACGGTACCGGCGGCGCGGTGAAGAAGAAGGAAGACACGTTGAAGATGGCGGAAGCGAACAAGGCGTTCGCGCATTACCGTTGGTAACGCCGTCTTTACGCGTGCGCCCGCTTCGCGCATCGGATCACAAGAAAGGAAAAGGAAAAAATCATGCCGAGACAAACGCCGCTTGAAAAGACGAGAAATATCGGTATCATGGCGCATATCGACGCCGGCAAGACGACGACGACCGAGCGGATCCTCTACTACACGGGGAAAACGCACAAGATCGGCGAAGTCCACGAAGGCGCCGCGACGATGGACTGGATGGAGCAGGAGCAGGAACGCGGGATCACGATCACGTCCGCCGCGACGACCTGCTACTGGAAAGAGCATCGCATCAACATCATCGACACCCCGGGTCACGTCGACTTCACGGTCGAAGTCGAACGCTCCCTGCGCGTGCTGGACGGTTCCGTGACCGTTCTCTGCGCGAAGGGCGGCGTCGAGCCGCAGTCGGAAACGGTCTGGCGGCAGGCGGACAAGTATCACGTCCCGCGGATGTGCTATGTCAACAAGATGGACATCATGGGCGCGGATTTCTACCGCGTCGTCAACATGATCCACGATCGTCTGAAAGCGAACGCTGTGCCGATCCAGCTCCCGATCGGCAAGGAAAGCGGCTTCAAAGGGATCATCGATCTGGTGCGTATGCGCGCCGAGATCTATCTCAATGAAGACGGCACCAAATACGAAGAACAGGACATCCCGGAGGATATGCTGGAGCTGGCGCAGGAGTATCGCACCGCGCTGATCGAGCATTGCGCCGAGGTGGACGATACGATCGGCGAGAAGTTCCTGATCGAAGAGGAACCGACCGTCGAAGAGATCAAACACGCGATCCGCGTTTCGACCATCGCCAACAAGATGGTCCCGGTCTGCTGCGGCTCGTCCTATAAGAACAAGGGCGTGCAGATGCTGCTCGACGCGATCGTGGACTATATGCCCGCTCCGACGGACGTCCCGAACATCAAGGGCGTCAACCCGGAAACGGGCGAGGAAGAGGAACGCGTTTCCGGCGACAACGAGCCGTTCGCCGCGCTCGCGTTCAAGATCATGACCGACCCGTTCGTGGGCAGGCTCTGCTTTGTCCGCGTCTACTCCGGCAAGATCACCGCCGGCAGCACGGTCTATAACTCCACCAAGGACAAGACCGAGCGCTTCTCCCGCATCATGCTCATGCACGCGAACCACCGCGAGGAGGTCAGCGAGATCATGGCGGGCGAGATCGCCGGCGTCATCGGCGTCAAGGATACCACCACCGGCAACACCCTCTGCGACCCGGCGCATCCGATCGTGCTGGAGTCCATGGAGTTCCCGGAACCGGTCATTCGCGTCGCCATCGAGCCGAAGACCAAGGCAGGACAGGAAAAAATGGGCATCGCCCTTTCCAAACTGGCGGAGGAGGACCCGACCTTCAAGGCGTATACCGACGAGGAGACCGGGCAGACCATTATCGCCGGCATGGGCGAGCTGCATCTGGAGATCATCGTCGACCGTCTGCTGCGGGAATTCCGCATCGAGGCGAACGTCGGCAAGCCGCAGGTGTCCTACCGCGAAACCATCACCCGTCCGGCGGACGAGGATTGCAAGTATGCGCGGCAGTCCGGCGGTAAAGGGCAGTACGGTCACGTCAAGATCCGTATCGAGCCGAACGAGCCGGGCAAGGGCTACGAGTTCATCAACAGCGTCGTCGGCGGCAACGTACCGAAGTATATCCCGGCGGTCGACGACGGTATTCGCGGTGCGATGCAGGCGGGCGTGCTCGCCGGCTACAACGTCGTGGACGTGAAGGTGACGCTGTACGACGGCTCCTACCACGAGGTCGACTCCTCGGAAATGGCGTTCAAGATCGCCGGTTCGATGGCGTTCAAGAACGCGATGCGCAAGGCGGCGCCGGTGCTGACCGAGCCGTTCATGAAGGTGGTCGTGGTCGTCCCGGAAGAGTATATGGGCGACGTCATCGGCGACTTCTCCTCCCGTCGCGGCAACATCAAGGAGATGGAACCGCTTTCGGGCGGCAGCCAGCAGATCACGGCGTTCGTGCCGCTGGCGAATATGTTCGGCTATGCGACCGACCTGCGTTCCAAGACGCAGGGGCGCGGCACGTACGTCATGGAACCGTCCCACTATGAACAGGTTCCGAAGTCCGTGCAGGAAGCGCTGATCGCGGAGCGCAGCAGACCCGAACGCGCATAATCGCAGGGTCCGTACTGAAAAAATGCGCCGGAAGAAAGCGGATTTTTATGAAAAAAAGACAGCTTTCCTCTTGACATGGCGCAAAAAAACAGTATAATAGAAGAAAAGAAAGTATTTCCAAATAGCACAGGAGGAAAAAACAATGGCAAAAGCGAAGTTTGAAAAAACCAAACCGCATGTTAACATTGGTACCATCGGTCACGTCGACCATGGCAAAACCACTCTGACGGCTGCGATCACCAAGGTCCTCTCTTTGGGCGACCCCAACATCGAGTTCCTTGCGTACGACCAGATCGACAACGCGCCGGAAGAGAAGGCGAGAGGTATCACGATCAACACCCGTCACGTCGAGTATCAGACCGATGCGCGCCACTATGCGCACGTCGACTGCCCGGGGCACGCGGACTATGTCAAGAACATGATCACCGGCGCCGCGCAGATGGACGGCGCGATCCTCGTCGTCGCTGCGACGGACGGCCCGATGCAGCAGACCCGCGAGCATATCCTGCTCGCCCGTCAGGTCGGCGTTCCCGCGATCGTCGTCTATATGAACAAGACGGACCTTGTCGATGACCCCGAACTGCTCGAGATCGTCGAGATGGAGATTCGCGAACTGCTCTCCGAGTACGATTTCCCGGGCGACGACATTCCGATCATCAAGGGTTCCGCTCGCGAAGCGCTGCTCTGCGAATCCAAGGACCCGAACGACCCCGCGTACGCTTCCATTCACGAGCTGATGAAGGCTGTCGACGAGTATATCCCGACGCCTCCGCGTGACGATACCCAGCCGTTCCTGATGCCGGTCGAGGACGTCTTCACGATCCAGGGTCGTGGTACGGTCGCTACCGGACGTGTCGAGCGCGGCATCATCAAGATGAACGAAGAAGTCGAGATCGTCGGGATCAACGAGACCCGCAAGACCGTCGTCACGGGCATCGAAATGTTCCGCAAGACCATGGACTACGCCGAAGCCGGCGACAACATCGGCTGCCTGCTCCGCGGCGTCCAGAAGAAAGAGATCGAAAGAGGACAGGTCCTCTGCAAGCCGGGTTCCGTCAAACCGCACACCTCCTTTGTCGGACAGGTGTACGTCCTGACGGAAAAGGAAGGCGGTCGTCATAAGCCGTTCTTCTCCAACTACCGCCCGCAGTTCTACTTCCGCACCACCGACGTGACCGGCGTCATCACCCTGCCGGACGGCGTGCAGATGTGCAAACCGGGCGACAACGTCGAAATGAACGTCGAGCTTATCACCCCGATCGCCATGGAGAAGAACCTCCGCTTCGCGATCCGTGAAGGCGGTCATACCGTCGGTTCGGGCGTCGTTATCGAGATCAAGGAGTAATCCCTTACAATTTCATCACTTCATAACTTCGGGGTTGGGTGTGATTCCCTACCGGCGGTGACAGTCCGCGAGCCGTAAGGCAGGAACAGGTGCAATTCCTGTACCGACAGTACAGTCTGGATGAGAGAAGATGCGCATGAAGGAATGGAAAAACAAGCGCCCCGTGGTTTTCCCACGGGGCGTTTCCTCTTTTTCCCCCTACGCGACGCCCCGGTCATCGAAAGGACTGGTTTTTCCCATGGAAAAGACACGCAAGAAAACCTGGACGCCCCGCGCCATCGCGATGACGGCGATGCTCGGCGCGGTGGCGGCGGTGCTGATGCTGCTGGAGTTCCCGCTCCCGTTTGTCATCCCGTCGTTCATCAAAATGGACTTTTCGGAGCTTCCCGCGCTTATCGCGTCGTTCGCGATCGGTCCGACGAGCGGGGTGGCGGTCTGCCTGATTAAGAATCTGATTAATCTGATTACGTCCACCTCCGGCGGCGTCGGGGAGCTTTGCAATTTCCTGCTCGGCTGCGCGTTCGTCCTGCCGGCGGGACTGCTCTACCGATACAAAAAGACCCGCTCCGGCGCCCTGCTCGGGAGCCTTACCGGTGCGGCGGCGATGGCGGTCTGCAGCTTCCCGCTGAACCTATACCTGATCTATCCGGTGTATGAAAGGTTTATGCGGATCGACCAGATCCTTGCGGCGTATCAGGCGCTGCTGCCGTCGATGGATTCGCTCTGGAAGTGCCTGCTGGTGTTCAATCTGCCGTTTACGCTGGCAAAGGGGTTGATCGCCGCACTGCTCACCTTTCTGGTGTATAAACCGCTTTCGCGATTCATCAAAGGTTCCGCCTGACGTCTTGACAGAATCGCATTTTTCTGGTATACTTGCAAAAAAGAGGCATCTTGCACGAAAGGATCTTTTTCCCATGAAATTCAACCGATGGACCCGATTGCTGGTACTTGCCCTCGCGGCGGCGCTGACCGCGCCGCTTCTCGCGTCCTGCGGCAAGGACGGGGAGGACCTCTCCGACAGTTCGCAGACGGAAAGCGGGAACGCCGAGGACGCGCTCACCGTGCAGATCGGTGAACAGACCTACCCGGTGCAGGCGGTCAACCAGCCGGTCGGCGACGCGGGCGTCTATCTCTATGACCACACCTTCGGGGATTACGCCGACGCCCCGGACGGGGACTTCACCGACGTCGTGACGGCGAGCGAGATCGTCCTGCAGGTCGGCGAACCGGGGACGCCTGCGCTGCTGCCGAACGGCGGATTCGTCGTGCGGTTCTACAAGACCGAGCTGCCCGCGGATACGGCGGTCGGCACGAAGGTTTCCTGTGCGCAGGAATTTGACGACCTCCTGCCGGGCTTCGGCGTGCGGATCGGGGGCGTTTCGATCGAGATCGGGTACCGCAATATCCCGCCGACGACCGAAATGACCGGCTTCCTGTTCGACGAGGGCTGGTATGCTTCGACGACCTGCACGACCCCCGCATTCACGGAGTACGCGGTGCAGGACGGCAAGGTGACGGCGGTCAACCCGTCCGGCGCGGAAACGTCCGGCAGCACGGCGATCCCGGACGACGGGTTCGTGCTGTCCGTGGCACGCGGCGGTCTGCTGGAGCGCCAGCTCGCGGACGTGCAGGTCGGCGACGCGGTCGAACTGACCGAGGACGACCCGCTCTACGCGGTTTCCCGCTATGTGATCGCCGGGCGCGACCGCTCCCGACCGTCGACCGGGCTTGTCGTGGATACGAAGGACCGCACGCCGGTCGGCACCGGGCTGACCGAGGTGGTCGTGGATGAAAACGGCGTCGTTACGAAGGTCGTGACGGATTCCATCGGCGAAGCGCTGGTGCCGGAGGGCGGCTTCATCATTTCCGCAGCCGGCGACATGATCCCCATGCTTGCCCGCCGTGCGGCGGAAGGCGACCGCGTGGTGCTCGGCGGTTCGACGCTGTACCTGATCTCCACCCCGGAGAGCGTCGTCTCCCGCGCCAAGACCGAGCTGGAATCCCTCCGCGAAGTCTACGAGCAGGACGCGTCGTCGCTCGTCCATATCGACTTCCGTGCGGCGGACGCGTCGCTCAACGCGCTGGAAGCGGCGCTGGAGCCGACGGAGGACACGAAAACCCGTGTCGAGCGCTATCGCTCCATCCCGCAGCTGTTGAAGGACTGTCGGGACGCGGTGGTGCCGAGCCTGACCCTGCAAAACCGTGCGGCGTGGGTCACGGTCGGCGAACTGGACCCGAACACCGATACGTTCCTGCTCCATTACCGCAGCGAGGCGGACGTCCGGCACGCCGTTCGGTACGCGAAGCGCGTCGGCTTCAACACGGTCATCATCGACAATATGTTCGGCAGCTACGCCGCCTACCCGTCCAAGGTGCCGGGCGTCGTCCAACTGGACGAACTGAAGGACTTCGACGTGGTGCAGGCGTTCTCGGACGCTTGCCGGGACGAGGGTCTGCGTTTTGTCGTCATGGTTTGCGGGCTTGCCTCCATCGTCAGCACGCACACCTACCCCGAGGACCACTACAGCAACCTGATGAAGGACAGTTTCCTGATCTCCAACCACGGAAACGTTGCGGATTCCGGCAAGACCAGCTCGCTCGACCCCTCGCGGGAGGAAGTGCGGGAATTCCAGTGCGCCATCGTCAAGGAGCTTGCGGAGAATTACGACCTCGACGGCATTCAGGTGGACTATATCCGCTACCCCCTGCCGATCTACTATCAGGAAGCGAACTACGAGGACTTCGGCTACCAAAGCCCCGCGTCGGAGGCGTTCCAACAGGAGCACGGGGTGGACCCGGCGACGCTGTCCATTTCGGACCCCCTCTGGGCGGACTGGTGCGCCGCCCGTCGGGACGTGATCACCGGCTACGCCCGTCAGCTTGCAGAGACGGTCAAGAGCGTCGATCCGTCGTTGGAGATCACGTTCACCTGCTTCGCGGACTATAACGACCGCCAGCTTTACGTCTATCAGGACGTCGAAAAGTGGGCGGAAGAAGGCTTTACGGACGGGATCTACCCGATGATCTACGCCGAAACGACGGAAAGCCAGGCGCACTACGCCGAGGAGATCTCCCCGGTCGCGGAAAACACGCATTTGATGCTGGGCGTGGGGCTGTACGTCAAGGCGACCCACCAATCGATCACCGAGCAGCTCTATATGCCGTACGAGTACCTCGCGGACGGGGTGGCGCTGTTCACACTGCGCTACGTTTCCATCTGCGGCTACGACGAGACTGTCTGCCGCTCGTTCCGCCTGCCTGCCGCGACCGCGAGAATGGGCGAGGAGACGGTGAAGGGGTGCGTCGCGTTCCTCGCGGACCGTGCGGACGCGCTGGCGTACCTGTACGCGGACGAAGCGGGGCTGCCCGCGCTGGCGGAGGCGCTCCGTGCGCTGGATTCGCCGGACGCGGAAGCAATCCGTGCGGCGGTCGAAGGAAATCTGCCGTCCGACGAAACGCTGCGTGCGGCGGTCGAAAAGGACCTCGCCTACGCCCTGCGGTTCCTCGATTGAAAGCGGGGAAATGGACGTGAGCCTTCCACGCATCGTTTTCCTCGAGCGGGACACCGTGACCGCCGGGGATATGGACTTCTCCGGGATCGAATCGCTCGGGGAAGTGACCTACTGTGGCAACGGGAATACCGACTGGGCGCCGGGCGAATTTCCCGCCCCGCTCCGGGACGCGGAGATCCTGATCCTCAACAAGACGAAGATCACGCGTTCCTTCCTCGCCGAATGCCCGTCCTTGCGGTGCGTCTGCCTGCTCGCGACCGGGTATAACAACATCGACCCGGACGCCGTGCGGGAACGCGGGGTCGCGGTCTGCAACGTGCCGGGCTACTCGACGGACGCGGTCGCGCAGCTGACCTTCGGGCTGCTGCTGCAGTTGGCGGGGTCGCTCCCGCAGTACGAAGCGTCCGTGCGGGAGGGGATCTGGTGCGCGTCGTCGCGGTATACCTACCTGTCCTGGCCGATCACCGAACTTGCGGGAAAGACGCTCGGCGTCGTCGGCTACGGCGCGATCGGTCGCAAGGTCGCGCAGATCGGGAACGCGTTCGGAATGCGCGTCCTCGCGCACACGCGGACAGTCCCGGCGAACGCGGCGGACGTGACGTTCTGCTCGCTGGAGGACCTGCTGCGGCAGGCGGACGTGCTGACGCTGCATTGCCCGCTGACCCCGCAGACGCAGGGTTTGATCGGAAAAGAGCGGCTCGCGCTGATGAAACCGACCGCTTTCCTGATCAACACCTCGCGGGGCGGCGTCGTCGAGGAGCAGGCGCTGGCGGACGCGCTCAATTCCGGGCGGCTCGCCGGTGCGGGCATCGACGTGCTGGAGACCGAGCCGATGCCGCGTGACTGCCCGTATCGGACGGCGAAGAACTGTCTGGTCACGCCGCACGTCGCGTGGGCGGCGCGCGAGTCCCGCGCACGGCTGCTGGGCGAGGTGGAGCGGAATATCCGCGCCTTCCTGTCCGGCGAACCGCGCAACCGCGTGCTTTGAACGGGCGAAAATCGAACATCTTTTTCGGCAAAGAAAAGGGGCTGCCCGATGCGGCAGTCCCCGTTTTTTTTGCTTTTTTATCCGTTTGCGCGGGAGCCCGGCTCGTCGGAAAGCCCGAGGATATAGTCGGTGGTAACGCGGTAAAAGAGCGCAAGGCGAATCAGCACGTCGGTGGGGATGTCCCGTTTCCCCAACTCGTAGGCGCTGTACGCCTGCTGGGAGCAGTGCAGGAATTGTGCGAGCTGTTTCTGCGTCAGGTCATGGTCCTCCCGCAGATCGCGGATCCGCCGGTATTCGGTCATACTTGCCCCCTTTTCGGATAGTATATCATGTCTCAAAAAGAGTATACAACACAACAAAATGTGGTATTGACAAGTACAACAATTTGTGGTACAATAAGAGAAAAAAGGGTGAATTCAAATGAAATTGAAGGAAAAACAGTATTTTCAGCTAAAAGTGCAGGGTTCTTTGAAGTGGTCGTCTACCGTGTTTGGCATCGTCAATATTGTGATTGGGAGTTTTGTGTTATTCCTGTCTGTATCCCGCCGTAGCGTTATTCCCGCTCTTTTCCTTTTCGGCGCCTTTTTTCTGACTGTCGGCATTTTGATTCTGGCGATTCGGAAATGGGGACTTTCCCTTGCGGGGACCATAGGTGTGCTCCTCATTCTTGTGGTGGCTCTTTACTTTTCCGTTCAAAGTTTTCAGGAATTTTCCCAAATCAGGCAAAACTATGATGAAACACAACAGGCGTATTTACAGGCGATAGAACAGGAACAGGAACAGGAACAGGAGAAAACCGAAACCGTATCGTCTACGTCCGCTTCAAACAGCGGAAGCACTTCCTCTTTTGTTTCCGGCACGCCTGAAATCACATATCGCATAGAAAATCTGGAATATCAGATGGAGGAATATGAAGAGAAAGCGGATGACGCCTTTGACGATGGTTTACAGCTTGTAGTGTGCGCAGTCGTTTCCTTAGGGGCGGCGATTTTGGGATGCAAGGCGACGAGCGACTTGAACAAGTGCCATAAGATGTATTTGCTCGAATTGGAAAAAGAACTGGGCGAAAGTGCTTAGAAACGCGTTTTCGGAAAGAGATTTCTAAAAACGAACGTTGCCGCGAAAGGAAAACCCTTCGCGGCAACGCTTTTTATACGGATTTTACGATCGACAGCCGGTGCGCTTCTTTTACAAAAGGGCAAACCCGACGAGCAGGGCGCCTGACAGCACAATGCGTATGATGTGATGCAGGATGTGCAGTTGCCCGCTCTTGACCCCGTTCGCGAGTGCGGCGGCGCAGATCGCCGTGCAGCCGGGCAGGGCGACAAAGAAATCAAACCGCCAGCCGACGCCGTTGCAAAGCACCGCCGCGAGCAAAAGCAGGGCGCCGGCAAGCATGACCCACGCCGGGAACGACGTTTTTTTGTCCCAAATCTGGCTAATCGCGGCACTCCTAATCGCGGCGATCGCGGACAGAATGCCGAACAAAGCGCTCACGATACAGAGAAAAATCTGCATTTTTCCACCTGCTTTCCGATCGGTCGATGAATTCCTGCGCCTGCGGGACGGGGTCGATCAATACTGCCGACCCCAGACGAGCATATGTTTCGCGGGGCGACCGCAGCAGACGCAGACGGGGGAGAGCTGCTCCTCCTCGAACGGGATACAGCGGGATTTCACGCCGCCGGTCGCGTCCTTGACCTTCTCCTCGCAAGCCGCGTCTCCGCACCACATCGCCTTGATGAATCCGGGGTGGTTCGCCGCATGGTCGAGAAATTCGTCGAACGTGGTCGCCGTGAAGGTCTTTGCGGCGAGATTCTTCCGCACCCGCTCCACCAGCGCTTGGTGTACGCCGTCCAGCGCCTCCCGCACGGAAGCGGCGAGACCGTCGAGCGATACGACCGTTTTTTCGCCGGTCGCACGGGACACCAGCACGCAGGAACCGTTCTGGATGTCGCGTGGACCGAGTTCCAGCCGGACCGGCACGCCCTTCATCTCGTACTCGGCGAACTTCCAGCCGGGGGAGTTGTCCGATTCGTCTACCTTGACGCGCAGACCCGCCGCACGGAGCGCGTCCGCGACCTCCCGCGCCTTCTCCAGAACGCCCTCCTTGTGCATCTGCACCGGAATGATCGCGACCTGGATCGGCGCGACCTTCGGCGGCAGGATCAGCCCGTTGTCGTCGCCGTGGGTCATGATGATCGCCCCGATCATGCGGGTGGAAACGCCCCACGAGGTCTGGTGCGGATAGCGGATCGTGTTGTCCTTATCGGTAAACGTGATGTCGAACGCACGGGCGAACCCGTCGCCGAAATAGTGGGACGTCCCGCCTTGCAGGGCGACGCCGTTGTGCATCATCGGTTCGATCGTGTAGGTCTCCACGGCGCCGGCGAACTTTTCCTTTTCGGTCTTGCGCCCGGTGACGGCGGGAATGGCGAGGGTCTCGAGGTAGAAATCCTCGTAGACCTTCAGCATCCGCAGGACTTCCTCGCGTGCCTCCTCCTCGGTCGCGTGCATCGTATGCCCCTCCTGCCAGAGGAATTCGGAGGTGCGCAGGAACGGACGGGTGGTCTTTTCCCAGCGGACGACGTTGACCCATTGGTTGTAGAGCTTGGGCAGGTCGCGGTAGGAATGAATGATACTGCGGAAATGCTCGCAGAAAAGCGTTTCCGAGGTCGGACGGACGGCGAGCCGCTCCGCAAGCTGGTTTCCGCCGCCGAACGTGACCCACGCGCACTCCGGCGCGAAGCCTTCGACGTGGTCCTTTTCCTTTTGCAGAAGGCTTTCCGGAATGAACAGCGGCATATACACGTTTTCGTGACCGAGCGCCTTGAAGCGTTCGTCGAGGTCTTTTTGGATGTTCTCCCAGATCGCGTAGCCGTAGGGACGAATGATCATACAGCCCTTCACGCCGGAGTAGTCCGCCAGTTCCGCTTTGCGGACGACGTCGGTATACCATTGGGCAAAATCAACGTCCATGGAGGTGATGGATTCAACCAGTTTCTTTTCTGCCATCGAACAGGACCCTTTCTTTTTGAAAAAAATCAACTTTTTACGGAGAATGTCTTGCAAATTCCGAAAAAATTTAGTATAATATGCAGACATCATTATAGCAAAGTTTTTTCGGTTTGTCAAGCCGAAACGCAGGAAAGGAGCGGGTTTTATGGCGGACAGCTATCTCGAGCTTGCGGACGTCACCTACCTCACCCCGGAAAACGCACAGTTTTCCCGCACGGTCCACGGGTTCCCGGCGCTTCGTGCGTTCCTTCCGCCGGTCACGGACGACCTGCTTGAGGAGAAACGCCCCCCGGAATGGCAGGACTTCGGTCGCGTCAACTTTCACCGGGCGTTCCCGTTCGACGCGCCGGACGAGTATATCTCGGTTCTGAACAAGGACGGGCGGGAGTACGGCATCATTCGCCGCCTTTCGGATTTTTCCGGCGAAGCGCGGGAGATCATCGCGTCGGAATTGGCGCGCAAGTACCTTTCGCCGGTCATCACACGCATTCGGTCGCTCAAGGATAAATTGGGGTATTCCTATTGGGAAGTCGAAACGGACGCCGGTCCGCGCTCCTTCACCATGCGGGACACCTACCGCAACCTGTTCCACAATTCGGAGAACGGGATCGTGCTGACGGACGTGGACGGGAACCGGTTTTTGATCCCGGACGTCCTGCAATTGGACCCGAAGAGCTACCGAAAAATCGAACTGTATCTGTAACGTTTCAGGAGATCATGGAAGAAAAGCGAAGAAGGCGCCCGGACGCGCCGGAGCAGGTTTCGGTGCGCGAACGGGCGAGAGAGGCGCTTGGGCGGGCGCCGGAAGTCGAGTTCGACTTCAACCTTGACTTCCGGAATCGCCCCGCTTTCGGCGCCTGCGCGGCGGACGGCACGGACGCCGTCTGGGTCGAAGGGCAGGAAGTCCGTCGGTACGCGCTTGCCGACCTCGGCGAGGTCCGCCTGTTCCGCGGCGTGGGCGTCGTGGCGGTCGAAAGCACGGTCGACGGCGAGGAGATCGAGCTTTGCCGGGCGGACATGAGCCTGTGCCAGGCGTTCGAGGACGCGGTTTCCCAACTGGAAGCCCGTCGGGCGCACCGACCGATCGGCAGGATCAAACTGCGCAAATGCCCGAAGTGCGGTCGCCCGTTCCCGCGTGGGAGCGAGGTGTGCGTGCATTGTGCGGACAAACGCAAGCTGTTCGGGCGATTTTTCGGGTTCGCGAAGGCGGATCTGAAGCTGCTGCTGCTCGCGGGGCTGTTTTTGCTGCTGACCTCGGGGGTCAGCGTAGCCGTGCCGAGCATTCAGCGGTACCTGATCGACCATTTCCTGTCGCCGTCGGACGGCGTAACGCCGGGGACCCACGCGGGGCTTGCCGCCGTGGTCGGGTTGTGGGCGTTCTGCGGGCTGTCCGTGGCGGTGTTCCAGTGGCTGCGGCGGGTCTTTACCGCCAAGGCGTCCGCACGCATCATCGTGCGCATCCGCGGGGAACTGTTTGAAAAGGTGCAGTCGCTCTCGCTGACCGGGCTTTCCCGCCGCTCCCCGGGCGAACTGATCACCCGCCTTGCGGACGATACCGAGCAGCTGCGCAATTTTCTGACCAACCTCGTCCCGCAGCTCCTGCAGCAGACGGTCACGCTGATCGCGGTGGCGGTGCTGCTGTTCTCCCGCAATTGGCTGCTGACGGTCATCATCATCCTGCCGGTGCCGCTTCTGGTGCTGCTGATCGCGTCGGTCAACCGCCTGACGCGGAAAATTTACCATCGCCAGTGGCGGCTTTCGAGCGACATCAACAATATGCTGCACGACGTGTTCTCCGGGATCCGGGAAGTCAAGGTATTCGGGACGGAGGAACGGGAAGGCGGGCGCTTTCGCGAGAAGGCGCGTCGGTTCGCGGACACCTGCAAGCGCAACGAGATGATCTGGAACCTGACCGTCCCGTTTTCCGGCTTCCTGCTGGGGGCGGGGGAGTTTCTGGTGCTGTTCCTCGTCGGGCGGCAGGTAATCGCCGGACAGGCGACCGTGGGCGAGCTGACCGAGTTCCTCGCCTACGTCGCGACGCTGTACGGACCGATCCGCTGGTTCACGAGCGTGCCGCGGACGATCACGCAGTCCATGACGTCCATGAGCAAAGTCTCCGAGATGCTCGACGAGCAGGAGATCATGCCCGACGGACAGATCGCGGACGCGAAGCTGCAGGGCGAGATCGAATTCCGGGACGCCTGCTTCGGGTATAATCCGCCGGACTATGTGCTCAAGCACCTGTCGCTGCAGATCCGACCGGGCGACTTCATCGGTCTTGTCGGGCGGAGCGGCGTCGGGAAAACCACGGTCATCAACCTGATGATGCGTATGTACGACCTCAACGAGGGGCAATTGCTTATCGACGGGAAGGACGTTCGGTCCTATACGGCCGCCGCCTTCCGTTCGCAGATCGGCGTGGTATTGCAGGAGACCTACCTGTTCAACGGGACGATTTACAGTAACCTGTCCTACGCCAAGCCGGAGGCGACGCGGGACGAGGTCGTCCGTGCGGCGAAGCTCGCCGGGGCGCACGATTTCATCATGCGTCTGCCGGACGGCTACAATACCTACGTCGGTGCGCGTGGGAACACGCTTTCCGGCGGTGAAAAGCAGCGGATCGCCATCGCACGGGCGATCCTGCGGGACCCGAAACTGCTGATCCTCGACGAAGCGACTTCCTCGCTGGATACGGAGACCGAAAAGCAGATCCAGGACGCGCTGTTCGCGCTCTCGAAGGGGCGCACGACGGTCGCCATCGCGCACCGGCTCTCCACCCTGCGCAACGCCACCAAGCTGGCGGTGTTTGAAAAGGGCGAACTGGAGGAACTGGGGACGCACGAGGAACTCATGGCGAAGGAAGGGCGGTATTACCGCCTCGTCATGGCGCAGCGCGAGATGAACCGTATGCAGAAGTGAAAAATACAGACCAAAGCACGCGGCAGCCGGTCGCGTGAAAGAAAGGATCGAAACAGCATGAAAAACCAGGAAAAAACCATGGACAAGATCGTCGCCTTCTGTAAGGGACGCGGATTCGTGTACAGCGGGAGCGAGATCTACGGCGGTCTTGCGAACAGTTGGGACTACGGACCGCTCGGCGTGGAGTTCAAGAACAACATCAAAACGGCGTGGCGCAAGAAATTCATTCAGGAATGCCCGTACAACGTCGGATTGGATTCGGCGATCCTGATGAACCCGCAGGTGTGGGTCGCGTCCGGGCATGTTTCCACCTTCAACGACCCGCTTATCG
>CANQVQ010000021.1 GCA_947627335.1 uncultured Clostridia bacterium
GCCTTTGCGCGGGAGATCGCATAGCGCATCCAGCGCTCGTCCGTACCCGTCATGGCGCGAAATACAGCAGCCACAGGATCCAAACGTATCCGGCGGTCAGCAGGTAGAGCGTGGGGTTGCAAAATACGATCCTCGCGACCTCCCCGCGGCGCGGGAGCAGCCGTTCCGCCGGCGTCGCACGGCGCTTCGGGCATCTCCGCCGCAGCAGTTCCGTGTAGAGGCAGGCGGAAGCCGCCCCGAACCCCAGCAGCAGGAGCAGGCACACGCTGAGCGCCAGCATCGCCGGGGAATCCTCCGGGAGCATCGCCGTCCAGCAGCTCGCGCAAACGGAAAGCAGGTTGTTCGTGTAGTGCAGGATCACCCCGAACCAGATCGAGCCGGTCTGCACATACGCGTACCCCGCCAGACAGCCGAACCCGAACGCGAAGATGGACTGCGCCGGATCCAGGTGCATCAGCCCGAACACGAGCGCACTCACCAGCACCGCCGGCGTCTTTCCGACCGCCGGGAGCAGCAACCGCAGCATCAGCCCCCGAAACAGCCCTTCCTCCAGCAGCGGCGGCAGGATCGCCAACTGCAGAAGGCGCAGCAGGAGACCCGGCACCGAGGTCGGCAGCGGGTCGCCCCCCGCCGCGTGAAACGGCGAAAGCAGGTCGCCGAACAGCAGCTGCACGACGAGATTGAGCGCGTACAGCGCACCGATGCACATCGGGAGGAAGTAGAACGGGTAGGGCGGCGCGCCGACCGGGCCGGCGAACGGGTTGACCGCTTTCCCGCGGTGCAGGCGGATCGCCCAGAACAGGAAAAGCCCCGGGAGCAGCTGCAGCAGGACGTAGAGCGCGATATTCGCCAGTTCGTATTTCCAGTCCGTGCGGAACAGGTCCTCGCCGAACAGGGCGACCAGCGCCCGCCCGCCGAACGCGGCGAGCAGCAGGTTCAGCGCCAGCATCAGCAGTCCCGTGAACAGTGCCGCCGTCACGGCGAACACCGCCCGCTGCGCCGACGCGGCTTTACACGCCTTTACCGCATCCCCGGTGCCTTGCACGCTTTCTTCCCTCCCGCCGCTGCCGTTATTTCTATCTATTCTACCACAATTTTCAATGCTTGTCAATGCAAAAAAACCAAAAAATCGCTCTTGACAAACCCGCCGGAAAAAGGTAAACTGACAGTATCCAAAAAAAAGGAAAAAGGGAAACTGACAGTATCCGAAAAAACGGGGGGACGGGAAGATGTATCTGGTCGTAGGTTTGGGCAACCCGGGGCGGGAATACGAACGGACGCGGCACAACGTGGGGTTCCTGGCGCTGGACGACCTGGCGTCGCGGTGCGGCGCGGAGGTGAAGCGGCTCAAGCACATGGCGCTGACCGGCAAAGGGACGCTCGGCGGCGAGGACGTGCTGTTTATGAAGCCGCAGACGTATATGAACCGCTCGGGCGAATCGGTCGCGGACGCGGCACGGTTCTACCGGGTGCCGCCGGAGCGCGTGGTGGTGCTGCACGACGACGTGTCGCTGCCTGTCGGGGCGATGCGGATCCGGCTGCGCGGGAGCGCGGGCGGACACAACGGGCTGAAGTCCGTGCAGGAATGGCTGGGGTCGGACGCGTATGTGCGGTTCAAATTCGGGGTCGGCGACAAGGCGCACCCGGACATGGACCTCGCCGACCATGTGCTCGGGAAACTGTCCCCGGCGGACGAAAAGCTGATCCGGGAGAACTTCTCCCTGCTCGAACCGGCGCTCCGGCTGCTGTTCGACGGCAAGGGCGAACAGGCGATGGCGCTGTATAACCGGATGCCGAAGGTACGAGGGGAAGAAGTCTGAAAAACGGGTCGTTTTTCAGACGGAGGTTTTGTGACTTAGAAGTCGGAGCGACTTCTATTCCGACATTCGTCGGAACCGCACAAAACTTCCCAAATCCATAGAAAGAAGTGGTCATAAACGTGATCGACGAACTTTGCCGGCAGTTCGCCGGCGAACGGGAATACGGCTCCCTGCTCGAGGGGATCCGGGCGGGACACACCCCCTGCGTCGTCAGCGGGATGTGCGATTCGTCACGCCCTTTTTTCGCGTCGGCGCTGTTTCGGACGCTCGGCGGGAAGGGGCTGATCGTCCTGCCGGAGGAGAAGGACGCCTACGCGATGCAGCGGCTGCTCTCGGCGTTCTTCGGGCGGGTGCTGGTCTATCCGGCGCGGGACTTCGTGTTCGAGAACGTCGAAGCGCACTCCCGCGAATGGGAACACGAGCGCATCAGCGTGCTGAAGAGCGTGCTGGACGGGAAATACGACGTCGTTCTGACCGTCCCGGACGCGCTCATGCAGTATACCATCCCGCCGGACGTGCTGGAAAGCCGGACGGTGCGGCTGAAGGTCGGGGAGGAATGCCCGGTCGGCGAACTCTGCCGCAGGCTTGAACGAATGGGATATACCTCCGCCGAGGTCGTCGAAGGGGTCGGGCAGTTCTCCCGTCGCGGCGGGATCGTGGACGTGTTTTCCCCGCAGTACGGCGAGCCGCTCCGCATCGATTTCTTCGGCGACGAGGTGGATCTGATCGGGTTCTTCGATACCGTCGCCCAGCGGACCATCGACAACGTGCTGTCTGTGGAGATCCTCCCGTGCGAGGAGCTGTTCGCGGACGAAGGCGCGTTCTACCGGGTCGGGGAGGAACTGCGGGCGCTGCTCAAGGGCTTCCGCGGGGAGGAACGCGACCGCGACCAGCTACGTGCGGCGCTCGACGCGGCGGAACGGCGGGAAAAACTGCGCTTCCCGGACCGTTTCTACCCGATCCTGTTCGGGAAGGGGTATTCGCTCGCGGAGGCGTTCCGCGAGGGGCTGACGCTGGTGTTCGATTCCCAGCGGGTGCTGGAACGGGCGAAGGGGTTCTACGGCGAAACGGCGGCGGTGCTGACCTCCCTCGCCGAGCGTCGGTTGGTACGGCTGAAGAACGGTCTGCCGCTCGCGGACGCGGAGAAGCTCGCGTATCTGCTGTCCGGGCGGACCGTGCTGGCCGATCTGTTCCCGCACAGCGGCGCCGCGTTCGGCGCGAAGGCGGCGTATACCCTGCCGACGCAGGTCGCCGCGGGCTTCGGCGGCAACCCCGAACTGCTCGCCGAGGAACTGCAGTCCCTGCTCGATGCGAAGCAGAAGGTGCTGTTCGTGACCGCCGGAGAGCGCGCCGCGTCGGCGCTGCTCGCCCTGCTCGCGCAGAAGGAGGTCCGCGCCGTCCCCTACGCCGGACAGCTGCACCCGGGCGTCGTATCCGTGTACGCCGGGACGTGGGAATCCCTGCCGCGGGGCTTTACGCTGCCCGGCGCGGGCTTTACGCTGTTCACCGACACCGCCGGCGGGACCGACGCGCCGGTTCGGCGCAGACAGCGGGCGGTCACGCGCAAGGCGGAGCGCATCGCGTCCTACGCGGACCTGTCCGTCGGCGACCTGGTCGTACACGTCAACCACGGCATCGGGCGGTACATGGGGATCCAGAACCTCACGGCGGACGGCATCTCGCGGGACTTCATCAAGATCGTCTACGCCGACGGCGGGGTGCTGTATGTGCCCTGCAACCAACTCGACCTCGTCAGCAAGTACGTCGGCGGGGACGAGCATACCAAACTCTCGAAGATGGGCGGCGCGGAGTGGAAACGGGCGAAACTGCGGGCGAAGCACGCCGCGAGCGACATCGCCAAGGACCTGATCCGGCTCTACGCCGAGCGTCGCGCCCGTGCGGGGTACGCGTTCCCGCCGGACGACGATCTGCAGGAGGAATTCGAGGGCAGCTTTGAATACGAGGACACCGAGGGGCAGACGGTCGCGTCGCGGGAGATCAAGGCGGACATGGAGAAGTCCTACCCGATGGACCGCCTGCTCTGCGGGGACGTCGGGTTCGGCAAAACCGAGGTCGCCCTGCGTGCGGTGTTCAAGTGCGTGTTCGCGGGAAAGCAGGCGGCGATCCTCGTCCCGACGACCATCCTTTCGACCCAGCATTACCAGACCCTGCTCGCCCGTTTTCGCGGTTACCCGGTCGAGATCGGGGAAGTGTCCCGCTTCGTGCCGCGCAAGCAGCAGCTCCAGACGCTCGAAGCGCTCAAGAGCGGCAGGCTCAACGTCATCGTCGGCACCCACCGGCTTTTGCAAAAGGACGTGGTTTTCCACGACCTCGGTCTGCTGATCGTGGACGAGGAGCAGCGTTTCGGCGTGACGCACAAGGAAAAGCTCAAACAGCTCGCCAAGGACGTCGACGTGCTGACCCTGACCGCCACGCCGATCCCCCGCACGCTCAATATGGCGCTCTCCGGCATTCGGGATATGTCCGTGCTGGAGGAAGCGCCGGTCGATCGGGTGCCGGTGCAGACGTTCGTGCTGGAGCACGACGAGGACGTGCTGACCGAGGCGATCCGGCGGGAATTTCGCCGTGGCGGGCAGGTGTTCTACCTGCACAACTTCATCGATTCCATCCATTCCAAGGCGGCGGAGCTGACCAAACGCTTCCCGGACCGCACGGTCGCCGTCGCCCACGGGCGCATGGAACGCGAGGAACTTTCGGCGGTCTGGCAGGACATGGTCGAGGGGAAGATCGACCTGCTGGTCTGCACGACCATCATCGAGACCGGCATCAACCTGCCCAACGCCAATACGCTGATCATCGAGGAAGCCGACCGCATGGGTCTTGCCCAGCTCCACCAGCTTCGCGGACGGGTCGGACGCTCCGCACGCAAGGCGTACGCCTATTTCACCTACCGTTCGGGCGGGACGCTGACCGAGATCGCCCAGAAGCGGCTGGAAGCCATTCGGGAGTTCACGTCGTTCGGTTCCGGCTTCAAGATCGCCATGCGGGACCTGGAGCTTCGCGGGGCGGGCAACCTGCTCGGCGCCGAGCAGAGCGGACATATGGAGGCCATCGGTTACGACCTGTACGTCAAGATCCTCGAGGACGCGGTCAACGCCGAACGCGGGCTTCCCGCGAAGGCGGAACGGAACTGCATCGTCGATCTGCGGGTGGACGCGTACCTGCCGGAGGACTACATCGAATCCTCCCGCCTGCGCATGGACGTCTACCGCAAGATCGGCACGCTCTCGAGCGAGGAGGAGCGGCGGGACCTCGAGGACGAGCTGACCGACCGTTTCGGCGACCTGCCGGAACCGGTGCGGAACCTGATGGACGTTTCGCTGATCCGCCATGCGGCGATGGACGCGGGCTTTACGTCCATCGAGCAGCGGGAGGGACCGGTCGTTTTCTATCATCCGTCGCCGGACGCGGAAGTCTGGATGCGTCTGCCGCACGCCGAGGGACTGCGGGGACGGGTCCTGCTGACCTTCGCGGGGAAGGCGCACATCGCCCTGCGGATGCCCGCCGGGGCAAAATTGCTCCCGGAGGTGCGTCGATTGCTCAATTTGTACACAAATTTCTCACAAAAACCTATGGACAAACCCGATTGAAACGTGTATAATAAGGAAAGATTATCCGAAAGTACGGAGGAAATGCAGATGAAACGGTTCTACAGACCCCTTCTTCTCCTGCTGGCGCTCGCGACGCTGCTGTCGTTCGCGTCCTGCTCGGCGGGGGACGCGGTCATGCGATACGGGGATCAGACGCTTCTCGAATCGGACTACGCCTACCTGATGGCGACGGTGAAGGAATACTACGCGAGCTACGCCCAATACTACTACGGCTCGACGCTCGACAGCATTTGGGACGAGAAAGCCGGCGACGGCGTCACCTTCGCGGACGCCCTGACCGAAACGGTGCAGAATTCGGCGAAGATGATGCTGATCGTCGAACAGCTTTGCGCGGAAGCGGGGCTGACCGTCGACGACGCGGACGCGCTCGCGGAGATCGACGAGGTTATGCAGAATCTTTCGGACCAGTACGGCGGGGACGACGCGATGGAGATCGAACTTGCGAAGGTCGGGACCACGCCGGACGCCGTCGAGCGGTACGAGCGGTATGACCGGCTCTTCACGCTCTTACGCGATTACCGCTACGGCGAAAACGGGGTCGCCCGGCTCTCCCGCGAGGACGTCAAAAAGAGCTTCCTGTCCAATTACGCGAGGGTGGAGGGGTATCTGTTCAGCTACATCGCTTTGGACGGGTCCTCGTCCAGCCGTACGCCGTATCAGTACGATTTCGCGTCCGATTACGCCGAGGAGGACGTGCGGGCGTTCCTGCTTTCGGATTTCTACTGCGTGGACTACCTGCGCTTTACGGATGCGGAGAGCGCGAAGAGCGCCTACGACGAGCTGACGAACGAAAGCGAGACGTTCGAGTCGCTCGCGGCCGCCGGGATCGCGCCATCGGCGGAGATGGACGCCTATGTGACGGCGGACGAGTTCTCCGAGACCCTTTTCGACGGGCTGAACGCGGTCGAAGAGGGGACGTGGTACCTTTCCGACGGGGAAGGGACCGACGGGAACTCCTACTACGTCATTCGCCGCAAGCCGGTTTCGGCGTCCGCGCTGACCGAAGGCGAAAACCCGGAGAAGGTCGAGGAGAAGGTCCGCGCCGCCATGCTGACCCGTGACGCGAAGGAATACTTCGACAAAAACTACATCACGGTCCGCCATATCCTCTATACCGACGAAGCGAAGGCGAAGGAGGTCTACGACGCTCTGCAGGCAGGGACCACCACGTTCGCCGAGCACGAGAGCGAAACCACCGACAGCGGCGTGCAGTACACGTTCACGCACGGGAGCATGGTCGAGGAATTCGACGAGGCGGCTTACGGGATCTCCGTCGGGCAGTACGCCCTCGCGCAGAGCGATTACGGCTGGCACGTCATCACCCGTCTGGAACTGGACGAGACCGCTTTCGCCGAGGCGGACGTGACCGGTGCGATGTCCCGCGAAAAATTGCAGGCGGAGGCGGACAAGGTCTACGCCGACCTGCAAAGCGGCACGCCGTTCGCCAAACCGGAGGAAGAGGACGGGGCGCTCTACAGCTATTCCGAGCCGAGCGTGCTGGAGCTTTCCCAGCAGAACGCGACCTTCCGCGAGGCGGTGGCCAACGCGTCGGATGGCGAATTGGTCCGCGTCGACGTGCCGGGCTACGGTATTTACCTGCTGCGCAAGCACGAACTGACCGACGATGACCTCGACGAGAACTATGAAGATGTCGAGACTCCGCTTATCGAAACGGCGATCTACGACTATATCGAGAGTTTCTTCGACGCGGTCCGTGTGGACAACGAGGTCGTAAACCGCTTCGACATCCGCACCGCGAAAACCCTGAGCTGAGCAAAGGCGAACGAAAAAGCCGCTTCCCCGAAAAGGGAGGCGGCTTCTTGCAAACGGCGGACGGTTTTGCACGAAATGCAAAGGTCTGCGACGATCCGAAACAAAGTTTTACCGCAGCGAATCCGAACTGACGAACTGCTTGAGCAGCCCGTGGACGACGTAGCGGGAATCCCCGTCCGAGCCGTTCGTGCAGGTGATCAGCGTGCAGATGCGCGAATCGGCGTTGTAGGAACGGTCGGTCTTGACGTAGGACTTCCCGGCGATCTTGTCGAGGAACGCGAGGTACTCCTCGTCGCTTTCAAACTCCGTTTCGTCGTAGAAGAACGTGTCGTCGATATAATAGGAAAGGATCTCGTAGATATACAGCCCTTCCCGGGTGTAGATCTCGATCTGCGTGGTGTTGACGAGCGTCTTGATCTTCGCGCTGTTGCACCAGGTCTTGACCGAATGGAACATGGAACCGTTCTTCATGTTGTGCCCGTAAAGGACCATGTTCAGGTTGCCGTAGTAGTTCGGCGAGACCCAGCCGTCCGCGAAGATGCTCCCGGAATGGGATTCCTGTCCGCGGAAGTCGTGGGCAAGGTAGTACTCGTTGTCGTGCTCCTTGAACATGACCGGGTAATCCACGACCGTATCGGTCATGCAGATCCAGGCGTACATATTCGGGTACTGATCGGCACGCTTGAGGAAGTTCGCGTAGATCTGCGCGTAGTGCGAGGCGCGGTCCGGATCGACGTCGCCGTCGGGGGTGGGGATGTAGTCCTCGTACTTGCCGTCCGCGTTGAGCATTTGCAGGACGGTCGGCATTCCGCTCGGCTCCTGTAAGTGCTTGGAGCGGGCGAGCGTGACCGTATCCGTCGGGTCGGCGCGGAGCGCCGCGTAGGCGGCGGCGGCGAGCTGGTCGTCAATGAGCTTTTCGGCGATCTCGTAGACCGAATACCCCAGCATCGCGATGCAGACGGCGATGATGACGCACCGCAGGACCAGAGACAGCAGGTTGGTGCGTCGGCGTCCCCGCTCCATATTTTGCAGATCGTGAGCGGTGTACGCGTCGCAGGAATCGGCGAACCGGCTCGTGGGTTCTTCGGCTTCGGTTTCCGCATCGCGGGAAACAAGGTCCATGTGCGTCACTCCTTTCCGTATACGACAAGTATATACGAAAGCATCGAAAAGAGCAAGACGAAATTGTGAATTTTTTTGAAAAGGTGTAAATTTGCATCTTTTCACAAATATCTGTTGACAAATTTGAAAAAATCGCTAAAATAGAATTGAACGAAAATGTGCGGATGGGACGCGGATCGTCCCGGTTCGCGAAAACGGAAAGGAATGGTCCCGAAAACATGGCACTGAAAAGTTCCAAAAAAACCGCAGTGAATACCTACGAACTCGAGCTTTTGCTCGACAAAGCGTCCTTTGACGCGGAGGTCATGAAGGTCTACCGCCGCTCGGTCGGCAAGATGAACGTCCCCGGCTTCCGCCGCGGCAAAGCCCCGAAGAGCGTCGTCGAAAAGATGTACGGCAAAACCGTTTTCTACGACGACGCGCTGGAAACGTTGGTCCCCCCGCTCTATGAGGAAGCGGTCGCGCAGGCGAAGCTGGACGTGGTCTCCCGCCCGGACATCGAACTGGTCTCGGTCGAGGACGACGGCGTGCTGCTCAAGGCGACCGTGACGGTCAAGCCGACCGTCAAACTCGGCGAATACAAGGGCTTCCAGGTCTACCGCCCGGAAGTGACCGTGACGGAGGAGGAGATCGACCGCGAGATCGACGCGGTGCGCCAGCGCAACGCCCGCGTCCTGACCGTCGAGGACCGTCCGGCGGAAACCGGCGACGACGTGGTCATCGATTTCAAGGGCTACCGCGACGGCACGCCGTTCGAGGGCGGAGAGGCGGAAAAGCAGTCGCTGAAGCTGGGTTCCAACACGTTTATCCCCGGATTTGAGGACCAGATCGTCGGGCATTCGACCGGGGACGCCTTCACGGTGTCCGTGACCTTCCCGGAGGATTACCACGAGTCCTCCCTCGCGGGGCAGCCCGCCACGTTCGACGTCAAGCTGCACGAGATCAAAAAGACCGAACTGCCGGAGCTGGACGACGAGTTCGTCAAGGACGTTTCCGAGTTCGACACGCTGGACGCGTACAAGGAAAGCGTCAGATCCAAGATCGAGGAGCGCAAGAACGCGTCCGCCGACGCGGAGGTCGAGCGCCAGCTTATCGACCAGCTGATCGGGGTCATGACCGCCGAGGTGCCGGAATGCATGATCGAAAGCGAGATCGACCGCTACGTCAACGATTACGACTACCGTCTGCGCTCGCAGGGCGCGAGCATCGACCTGTACTACCAGTACACGGGCAGCACGCCGGAAGCGCTTCGCGGTTCCTTCCGTGCGGAAGCGGAGCGGCAGGTCAAGTCCCGCCTTGCGCTCGAAAAGGTCGCCAAGTCCGAAAAACTCAAGGCGGGCAAGAAGGAGATCGACGAGGAGTACCGCAAGATCGCGTCCGGCTACGCCGTGGAGATGGACTACGTCAAGCAGAATATCCCCGAGGACGGGATCGTTTCCGACCTGCTCGCGCAGAAGGCGATCAAAGTGCTGCGCGAGAACGCGGTCGTGACGGTCGGGGAGAAACCGAAAGAGGAGGCGGCGGAAAAGCCCGTCGAAGAGACCGCCGAAAAGCCGGAGTAATCCGCGTCCCCCGATTGGGGAGGAAGGGCGTCTATGGAGGATAAGAAAAGCAAGGTCTGCGCGTTCTGCGGCAGACCCTGTTCCCACACGACCATGCTGAACGTTTCCGGGCGAATGCTGGATTTCTGCGACGACTGTATCGACATCTGTTGCGAGATCGTCGATGCGTACGAGGAATACGAAGCGGAGAACCTTTCGGCGGAAGCGGCGGACGTGCAGCCTGCGGAACCGGTTCCGCCTGCGGAGCGTCCGCTCCCGAAGCCTGCGGAGATGAAAGCCGTGCTGGATCGGTACGTCATCGGGCAGGACGAAGCGAAGATCGTGCTTTCCGTGGCGATCTACAACCATTATAAGCGCATCCGCTCGATGGAGGGCAAGCTCGTCGAGGACGACGAGGTGGAGCTGAAAAAGAGCAACGTGCTGCTGCTCGGACCGACGGGCGTGGGGAAGACCCTGCTCGCGCAGACCATCGCCAAGCTGCTCGACGTCCCGTTCGCCATCGCGGACGCGACGACGCTGACCGAGGCCGGTTACGTCGGCGAGGACGTCGAGAATATCCTGCTGCGGCTGCTGCAGGCGGCGGATTTCGACGTGGAACGGGCGCAGAAGGGCATCATCTATATCGACGAGATCGACAAGATCTCCCGCAGGAGCGAGAACCGCTCCATCACCCGCGACGTGTCCGGCGAAGGCGTGCAGCAGGCGCTTCTGAAGATCATCGAAGGGACGGTCTCCAACGTCCCCCCGCAGGGTGGTCGCAAGCATCCGAACCAGGAATTCATTCAGATCGACACGACCAACATCCTCTTCCTCTGCGGCGGTGCGTTCGACGGGCTGGAGGAAATGATCCGCAACCGGCTCGGCAGCCGCACGGTCGGCTTTACGGCGGGAGCGGAGAACGGCGCGGTGCGGGACGGCGGGTCCGTCATGTCCCGCGTGGAGAACGGCGACCTCGTCAAGTACGGGCTGATCCCCGAACTGGTCGGTCGTCTCCCGGTCGTCACGGCGCTCCACCCGCTGGACGAGGACGCGCTCGTGCGGATCTTGTCCGAACCGAAGGACGCCCTCGTCAAGCAGTACCAGAAGCTGTTTGCGATGGACGGCGTGACGCTGGACTTCACGGACGGGGCGCTCCGCGCCATCGCGAAGAAGGCGTACGAAATGAAGACCGGCGCACGCGGTCTGCGCTCGATCATGGAAAAGCTCATGACCGCGTATATGTATCGCATCCCGTCCGAAACGGACCTCAAAAACTTACTGATCACCGAAAAGGAAATCGAAGCATGACGGCAGTGATTCTTGCCGCCGGAATGGGCAACCGTTACGGCGGACTCAAGCAGATCGACCCGCTCGGACCTTCCGGGGAATTTATCATCGACTATTCCGTGTTCGACGCGATTCGCGCCGGTTACGACACGGTGGTTTTCATCGTCAAGCGGGAAATGTACGAAAGTTTCCGCGATACCATCGGCAAGCGTCTGGAGGGGCGGATCCGCGTGCGATACGCGTTCCAGACCCCGGACGACCTGCCCGACGGGCTGACCTATCCGTCCGGGCGGGAAAAACCGCTCGGCACGACCCACGCGCTCTGGTGCTGTCGGGAACAGGTGGACGGTCCGTTCGCGATCTTCAACGCGGACGACTTTTACGGGCTCGGCACGTTCCGTGCGGTTCGGGAATTTCTCGAAACGGCGGGGGACGGCGAATTCTGTATGCCCGGCTACACGGTCCGCAACACCCTGTCGCAGAACGGCTCGGTGTCCCGCGGGGTCTGCCGCACCGAGGGCGGTCTGCTGAAAGCCATCGTGGAGCGCAAGCAGATTTTGCCCGACGGCGAAAACGCGAAGTATGAACAGGACGGAAACTGGTATCCGCTGGACGGAAACGCACCGGTTTCGATGAATTTCTGGGGCTTTACGCCGGAAATCTTCTCGTTCGCGGAGCGCAGACTGCGGAAATTCCTGACCGACCCCCAAAGCGACCTG
The DNA here is from genome assembly GCA_947627335.1 of uncultured Clostridia bacterium. Lineage (GTDB taxonomy): Bacteria > Bacillota > Clostridia > Oscillospirales > CAG-382 > Coliplasma. The sequence goes on from CANQVQ010000021.1 coordinate 11,895, forward strand.
CGCAAGGGCGAAAGCTACCTGACCGAGGTCGCCGAGGACGTCGTCGCGACCCCGGACCACACGATCCGCGTCGTCGGGACGGACTGCGTCTGGAAAGGCGTGACCTACCGCGAGGACCGTCCGGCGTTCCGCGCCTACCTCGAATCCCTCGTCCGTGCGGGCGAATACCCGGCGGACCTCTGGAAAGCGTCGGCGGTCCTCTGACGTTTTCAGGCAAAATTCCCACAAAAGAAAGGAAACCCACAAACCATGTACAGCATCGACTACCTGCGTTCCTGCGACCCGGAGGTCGCCTCCGCCATCGACGGCGAACTTGCGCGGCAGCGCCGCAACATTGAGCTGATCGCCAGCGAAAACATTGTCTCCGAGGCGGTCCTCGCCGCCGCCGGCAGTATTCTGACCAACAAATACGCCGAAGGCTACCCCGGCAAGCGCTACTACGGCGGCTGCGGGGAGGTGGACAAGGTCGAGGAGATCGCAAGGGAGCGTGCGTGCAGGCTGTTCGGTGCGGAACACGCGAACGTCCAACCGCATTCCGGCGCGTCGGCGAACCTCGCGGTGTTCTTCGCGCTCTGCCAGCCGGGCGACACGGTCATGGGCATGAACCTCGCCCACGGCGGGCATCTGTCCCACGGTTCGCCGGTCAATATCTCCGGCAAGTACTTCCATATCGTCCCGTACGGCGTTTCGGACGCGACCCAGCGCATCGATTACGACGAAATGGAGCGCATCGCGCTGGACTGCAAGCCGAAAATGATCGTCGTCGGTGCCTCCGCCTACGCCCGCACCATCGATTTCCCCCGCTGTCGGGAGATCGCCGACAAGGTCGGCGCGAAGCTGATGGTGGATATGGCGCACATCGCCGGGCTGGTCGCCGCCGGACTGCACCCGAGCCCCGTCCCCTACGCCGACGTGGTCACGACCACCACCCACAAGACCCTGCGCGGACCGCGTGGCGGACTGATCCTCTGCAGGGAGGAATACGCGAAAGCCATCGACAAGGCGATCTTCCCCGGGACGCAGGGCGGTCCGCTGATGCACATCATCGCGGCGAAAGCGGTCGCGTTCGGCGAAGCGCTGCAGCCGTCCTTCGTGACCTACCAGAAGCAGATCGTCGCGAACGCGCAGGCGTTCTGCCGGGCGCTCCTCGACGAGGGGTTCGCCGTGGTTTCCGGCGGGACGGACAACCATTTGATCCTGCTCGACCTGCGTCCGTTCGGGCTGACCGGTCGGACGTTCGAAGTGCAGCTGGACGAGGTGCATATCACCGCCAACAAGAACACCATCCCCAACGACCCGGAAAAACCCACGGTCGCGAGCGGTCTGCGGGTCGGCACCCCGGCGGTCACGGCGCGTGGCTTCGTCGAAAGCGATATGGTCAAGGTCGCGAAGCTGATGGGCATGGTCGCCCGCGACTTCGAGGGGACCAAGGCGGACGTGCTGGCGGAAGTCGAAAAACTCTGCGACGCGCACCCGATTTACGGCTGATCCCGACCGGTTTCGACGGGTTTGCCCGCTTGACAAACCGGCGACGGGGCGGTATACTGGAGGAAGAAAAAGTTTTTGCAAAAAAGGAGCGAACGCGATATGATCGTTACCCCCCAATTCTTTGAAAAGGAAGGCGGCTACGAGCGGAGTTACGACCCGTTTTCCCGCCTGCTGAAGGACCGCATTATCCTGCTGTTCCACGAGGTCAACGACGACCTCGCCTGCACCATCATCGCCCAGATGCTGTATCTGGAGGCGGTGGACCCCGAGCGGGAGATCTGCCTGTACATCAATTCCCCCGGCGGTTCGGTCTCGGCGGGGCTGGGCATCTACGATACGATGCGGCATCTGAAATGCGACGTTTCGACGATCTGCGTCGGTCTGGCGGCGAGCATGGGCGCGTTCCTGCTGTCCGCCGGCACGAAGGGCAAGCGGTTCGCCCTGCCGAACAGCCAGATCATGATCCATCAGGTGCTCGGCGGCGCACAGGGGCAGGCGACGGACGTCGAGATCGAGACCCGCCATATGCTGGACATCAAGCAGCGTCTGAATCGGATCCTCGCCGCCAACGTCGGCAAATCGGTCGAGCAGGTCACGTTGGACACCGAGCGCAACCACTGGATGTTCCCGGACGAGGCGCTGCAGTACGGCATTATCGACAAAGTGCTCGACGAATAAATCTTTCGGAGGGCAAACGCAATCGCGGCGACTCCGCTACGCGTCGCCTTGCTCTGCGTTTTCCCCCCAAACACCCTCCTTTCATCGAAAACCGGCTCGGCTTGCGCCACTTCTGACGCCGCCTTCGCCGGTTTTCTCTTGAGGAGTTCCTCCGGCGGCTCATGTCCGCCTCCGGAACGATTATTGAATGAAAAAGTTTTGAAGCGTTTTCAGGGAAACTTTTTCAAAAGGTTCCCTGAATGGGGTTTGGGGCGAAGCCCCAACACGCCCCCTACCGCGACAAAAGAGCGAACCCCGGCGGGTCATACGACCTGCCGGGGCGTTTTTTACGGCGCAGAGCGGTTACTTGAGGATCGCGGACACAGGGGTCTCGTTGTACCAGTGACCGCCCAAGGCGTTCTTCAGTTCGTCCGGGATGTCGCCCGAAAGCCCGAAGATCGCGTAGTGGTGCCAAGTGTTGTTTTCCTCGTCAAGAACAAAGAAGTCAAAGTCGATGTAATTGTCCTCCTCCGGCGTGTCGGTCAGATAGGGGAGGAGCGTGCGGAAGAACGCCTTGCCCTTTTTCGGGTCATTCTCGGCGGACGTCGAACCCGTCGAGCTGTAGTAATACTCGTAATCTCCGCGTGGAAAGACCGCTTTCCCGTTCCAGAGCCCGTCGCCGTCGAAGATCAATCGGGTGTTGGTGTTTTTGGCGTTCTCGTCGAACAGGTCGTCGTATTCCCCGTCGATGAAGTTCTGGATCAACTGCCGCACGTCGTCGCGTTCGGACTGCGTGCGTTCGGCGCACAGCGAACGGGTCCGCTCGAATTCCGGCGGAATGTAGTACCAATCCCCGAACGTCCACCACACGTCGTGCGAATCGTAGAAGGCGCCGGAGACGCTGAAGTAGAATTTGTCGGCCAGCCCGCCGCCGTCAAGATACACGTACATATCCTTGGCGTACTTGTTTTTGTACGCCAGCTTTTCCTCGTCGGACAGTTCCTCGTATTCGGAGCGGAAGGTGTCCCAAAGCTCGCGGTCGGCATCTTTCCGGACGGCTTCGGAATCGTTTTCGCAGAAGGAGAGGGAGGTGATCTCCTCGTCCGACGGCAGCAGCAGGTAGGTTTCGGCGTAGCCGTCGGATTCCTGCCGGAGCTGATCGATGCGGCTGACGTCGGACGACGTCATGCGCAGGATCCGCCGGAGCGTCTTCCCGCTCTTGAGTCTGATCTCCACATTTTCGATCCTGGAATCGGGGATGTAGACGCCGTAGAAAGAGTCCGAACGGACCATGCGGATGTTGTTGTCCAGCGTGTCCGCGACGATCTCGCACGCTTCCGGGTCGGAAACGCTCAGGTCGTCGGTCTTTGCGAGTTCATAGGTGTAGACGATGCGGCCGCGGAACGCGTCCAGGAAATCGCTGTCCCGGTAGAACCGCACGCTTTCGATCTGGTCGGCGGTGTAACTCTGCCGCAGGACCGTGTTTCGCGTCAGGTGGCACACGCCGACGATCAGCGCACAGCAGAGCGCCGGCACCAGCAGGAACGGGGTCGAAAGCAGGGTCTGCCGGAGCTTTTTGACCGTGACGAGCTCATACAGGTAGTAGAACATCAGCGTCACGAGGACCATGACGACCGCGAACGCCGCACCCGCTCCCTCCATCACGCCGAACACGGTCAGCAGCGCGAGCGGCAGGGTGAACGCACAGCGGAACGCGTGCTGCAGGACGCGATTGACCGCGCTCTTGCCCGCACTTTCGCTCCTGCGGCGGTGGAAGCACCAGACCGAAAGCGCGTACAGCGCGATCAGCACGACGGCGGAATACACCCAAAGCCCGACGTCGCGGAAGACGGACAGGTCGTAGAAGATGCGGAAGGTCGCCGCCGGGAGCCAGTAACGGGTGCTCATGAACCGCAGGGGGGAGTAGGCGACGTCGATGATCGGCACGAGGCTTTCCAGCATCCCGATCGAGATGGCGGAAATGATGCGGACGAAGAAGAGCAGGATCAGCGACACCGCACAGTTGGAGACCGTCGTGCCGGTCAGCGTCATCGCGAGCAGGACGAACGAACCGACGTAGAGCGAAATGAACGCGAAGAACGCGAACAGCTGCAGGGGGACCAACAGCGAGAAGTGTACCGCCGGGTCCACCGCGTACAGTATGCCGTTGAGCAGCAGCGACGCAAACAGGGTCCCGAACACCCAGGTGAAGATGGCGGCGGTGAAGCTGCCGAGGATGCAGGTCCGCTTGAACGGGATGGAATGGTAGAAGTCCGATTCGTTGCGGTGGTTGAGGAACGAGAACATCGAGAGGAAGAACATCGGGACGAGGATCAGCAGCATCGGGCTTGCGACCGCGTAGTTCGACGCGGAGAGGGTGGTTTCCGCGTTCCCGCCGTTCATCATGCCCGAAACCAGGGACGCGACCGGCGCGAGGGCGTTGCAGACGATCAGGATGATGCCGCAGATAATGCCCACCAGCTTGCACTTTTTCAGCCCGACCAGGTATAATTTGCGATCAAATACGTTTTTCACAGGTGACACTCCTTTCTCACAGCACGTCTTTGAAGGCGTAGCCGAGCGCTTCCATTTCGTAGAGGAAAACTTCCTCCAAACTCAGCGGCAGGATGTCCAGCAGGAGCGGACGCATATCCTCCAGCTTCTCCCGGAACGCGTCCCGGTCCCCGCGGGCGATGAACGTCGCGACCGAGCCTCTCTGCGTGTAGTCCAGCATTTCAAACCCGTCGAACCGCTCCTTGCCGTATGGGTCGCTGAACGCGACCTGCACCTTGAACAGGGAGGTCTTGAGGTTCTGGATGTCGCTTTCAAAGATGATGCCGCCCTTGTGCAGGAGCGCGAGCTGGTCGCAGGTGTCCTCCAGTTCACGCAGGGAGTGCGAGGAGATGATGGCGGTCGCCTGACGCTCGACGACGTCGTTGTAGATGACGTTCTTGACGAGGTTGCGCATGACCGGGTCGAGCCCGTCGAAAGTCTCGTCGAAGTAGAGGTAACGCGGTTGGGCGGCGAGGGCGAGGATGGTTGCCGCCTGCCGTTTCATGCCCTTGGAGAAGGTGTTGATGTTGACGGTCGGGTTCAGCCCGAAGGTCTGCGTCAGGTGCTCGAACCGTTCGTAGGAGAAGGTCTCGTAGACCGCCGCATACAGCTTCGCCATGCGGTTCATGGACGACTGCGGCAGGAAATAGAGTTCGTCCGGGACGTAGACGATCTGCTTCTTGACGTCCGGGTTTTCGTAGACCGCTTGCCCGTCGATCTCGATCTTTCCTTCGGCGGGGCGGTAAACCCCGCTGATAAGCCGCAGGAAGGTGGACTTTCCGGCGCCGTTGCTCCCGACCAGTCCGTAAACGCACCCGTCGGGGATCGAGCAGTTGAGTTGATTGAGCGCGACGAAGCTATCGAACTTCATCGTGACAGTTTCCGCTTGGATCATAAGGCAGGTTCCTTTCGTTCTATCGTTACTCTTTTTTTACGGTTTCGGCAAAAGCGTTTCATGGGTTTTTCTCTTTTTTGTCCGCGCAGGCTCCCCGTACCGCGGCTTCCAGCTCTTCGGCGGACACGCCCGCTTCCGCGAGCCGGTTCACCGCGTCCCGGAACGCCTGCCATTCCTTCGCAAGGCTTTCCGAGAGGATCCGCTCCGGCGCGTCCTGCGCGACGAAATACCCCCGTCCGGCCGCCGGCGCAAGCACGCCGGAACGCTCCAGTTCGGCATACGCCTTAAAGACCGTGTTCGGGTTGACGTTCAGTTCGAGCGAAAGTTCCCGAATGGACGGCACCTGCTCGCCGGGCTTGAACACCCCGAGCCGCACCTGCTCCCGCATCGCGTCGACGACCTGCCGGTACACCGGCGTGCGGGAGAAAATATCGACGGAAAGCATACGCTCCGCATCTCCTTTCGTTTCTTGCATTTCTGTTCTATGACAGATAGTACAGTTAGAACATACCACATTCCGAACCGTTTGTCAAGGGGGGAATCGAAAAAATCCCGAAAAATTTTGAAAAATTGCCGGAAAAGTAAAATTTCGGTTGACAAGGGAAGGATTTTTTGGTATACTGATGAAGGAAAAAGGGGGGATCTCGGTGCGGAACGGAAAACGTGGCGCGTTGCTTCTGCTGGCGGTCTGCCTGCTTGGCGGTCTGCTGTTCCCGTCGGCGGGGGCGGCGGTTTCCGCCGCGGAGGACACGTTTGTCTTTCAGGGGAAGTCCTACCGGCGTTCGGAGGACGTGCCGGCGATCTATATCGAAAACGTCAACGGGCTGAACGTGACGAGTTACGTTTCCTGCACGGTCGTCGCGGTAGACGCGGTCGGCGGGAAATATGATCCGATCGCGGACACGAACGCCACGGTGCGCATTCGCGGCAATTCGACGTCGAGCGGGGCGAAGAAGCCCTACAATATCAAATTCAGCTCCAAAACCAACCTGTTCGGCATGGGCAAGGGCAAGAAGTACTGCCTGATCGCCAACCTTTACGACCCGACGCTGATCCGCAACCATGCGGCGTTCGATTTCGCCCGCGACATCGGGCTGAAGTATACGCCGGATTCCATGCTCGTCGACGTGTACTTCAACGGGGTCTACGGCGGCTGCTACCAGCTTTGCGAAGCCATCTCCGCCGGGAGCGGACGGGTGGACATCGACGTGGACGACGGCGACTTCATCATCGAGCGGGACGCCCGCGACGACCCGGGTCGGACCTATTTCTACAGCCCGTACTTCAATATCCACTACGGCATCAACGAGCCGGACGACACGACGCCCGCCCAGGCGCGTGCGGTGCAGCAGAAGGTCCGCGAGGCGGAGGAAGCGCTGATCAGCAATTCCTACGAACAGGTCTGCGAGCTGTTCGACATCCCGTCCCTCGTCGACGAGTACATCGTCCTGGAGCTTTTCAAGAACGTCGATGTGGACTGCGCTTCCACCCGGTTCTACTGCAAGGACGGCAAGATCTACGGCGGACCGGTCTGGGATTTCGACCTGTCCTCCGGCAACTGCGATCTGGGGTACTATTATACCTATAATTTCGGCTTCTTCGGCGAGTATACCGACAGCATCGAGGGCATCTGGGTCGAGCAGTACCCGTGGTTCGGCATTCTGCTCGGCTTTACGGAGTTCCGCGATGCGCTTTGCGAGCGGTACCTCGCCCTGCAGGACGTCATCGTCAATCTGTATGACGATACCCTGCGCGGGCAGAACTACATCGACCGCACCGTTTCCGCCGCGTCCGGCTCCATCGCCCGCAACTGGCAGGCGGGCTGGGACCCGTCGGTCAAGTATGAGATCTATATGCGGATCCCCGACGCGACCTACGAACAGAACGTGGAATACTTCCGCGACTGGCTGCGCCGCCGCAACGAATGGCTGCTCGCCGAATGGGGGCTGACCGACCGCGTCGCGCCGAAGCCGATCGACCCGTCGCTGTCCTACGACGGCGAATACCTCGTCGGGCTGGCGCCGGAAACCTCCGTCGCGTCGCTTTCGTCCCTGTTTTCGTCCCGCGTCGTCTGCGACGCGGAGGGCGCTCTGGTCGCGACCGGCGACCGGATCAACGGCGGCGGACGGACCTACGCGCTGGTCGTCAGCGGCGACCTGTCCCGCGACGGTCGCGTGAACGTCGTGGACTACCTCATG
>CANQVQ010000022.1 GCA_947627335.1 uncultured Clostridia bacterium
CTGAGCCGCAAGTGGAAAATTCGGCGTTCGCAAAAGTCAACGACTTTTGCGAATTGCGGCACAAACCCCCAACGTACCCCCCGTACCCCCCGTTCCCACCGTACCCTACGCGTGGAGACGCAGACCCTTCGGGTAGTGGTTTTTCGCGACGCCGTTCGACAGCTTGGCGCCGCCGAGGGGCAGCCCGGCGAGGGTGACGACGCCCCAGCCGGACGCGGGACCGTCAAGCGGGATCTCCGCGCCGGAGAGGTATGCGGCGACACGCGGGTCGCCCGGGGACAGCAGGATCTTCCGCAGGAAGCGCTCGGAAAACGCCTTGAAGAACTGATGGTGCGGCACGAGCCGCCCTTTTTCGACGGTTCCGAGCGTCACCCCGGCGGCGAACACGTTCTCCGGCGGCACCGGGAACGGGCAGACCGCGATCCGCCGCGCACGCCCGAACGCGCAGAGCGACAGGTCCGCGTAGGAAAGCAGCGTATCCGCGAGGAACTCCTGCACGGCGTAGGCTTCCTCCGCCGTGAGCGGCAGCCGCGCATCCGGGAACGGCAGCGACGCGACCGGCTCGCCGTCGGGGGTGCGCCGCAGCAACGCGAAGAACTGCCCCTCGCCGGGCGCGATATGCGGGTACCACCGCCGCGCAGACGGCAGCCCGACCCCGGAAACCGTGACGCCGCACAGTGCCTCCGGCACGTCGCACGGGGCAAACGACGGGTGCGCGTCGAGGAACGCAAGCACGACCTGCTCGTTCTCCGCCGGTGCAAACGTGCAGGTCGAATAGAGCAGATAGCCCCCGGGAGCGACGGTTTTCGCCGCCTCCGCGAGCAGCATCGCCTGTCGCTTCGCGCAGTAACCCGAGGCGGACGGCGACCATTCGGCGATCGCCGCCGGGTCCTTGCGGAACATCCCCTCGCCGGAGCAGGGCGCGTCCACCAGCACGAGGTCGAAGTAGGACGGGTACCACGCCGAGATCCGCTTCGCGTCCGCGTTGGTCACGAGCAGGTTCGCGAACCCCATCCGTTCGAGGTTGCCGCAAAGCACCTTGCAGCGTGCGGGCTGGATCTCGTTGGACACCAAAAACCCCGTCCCGCCGTCGTAGCAGCCGATCCCGGACGCGAGCTGGACCGACTTCCCGCCCGGTGCGGCGCACAGGTCGAGACACTTCATGCCCAGACGAAGCGGTGCGGCACTCACCGTCGCCATCGCCGACGGGTCCTGCACATAGAACGCCCCCGCGTGGTGCAAGGGCTGGTTCCCCGGCGACGGGCAGTCGAATCGGTACGCCCCCGGCAGGTACGGGATCCGCTCGACCGGAAACGGGCAGACCCGCTCGAACGCCGAACACCGCCCGGCGGGCACGAACAGCGCCCGCTCCGCTTCCGACGCGTAGGACGCGAAGAACCGCAGTCCGTCCGCCCCCAAAAGTTCCTCCATGCGCTCCCGAAATGCCGCCGGGAGACGGTCGTTTATGCCCATTTTGTAACCTTTCTGTCCAATAAAAGGAACGGGGAACCGTGCGAAAGCTCCGACGGTTCCCCAAAATCCGTTCAATGCAGCAGGACCGGCAAGGCCGCGAGCAGCCAGACCAACAGCAGGACCCCCACCGCCACCGGCACCAGAATCAGCAACGCCGACAGCACCATGGCGAGGAAATCGTGCTTTTCCAGCCCGCCTTCCTGTTCGATTTGTTCCCGCAGCCGGTCCCGCTTCTCCGGGTCGTCCGGCTTCAGGCGTTTCCTGAAAAGCATGGCGCCGCTCCCGCGTCAGGAATCCTTGCGGGATTCCCGCATCTTCGCACGCGACGTGGTGACCTCGAAGAGGTAGTTTCCGTCCTCGTCGAGCTTGCGATCGAGGTTGTGGCACGCCACGAAATGCCCGGGTTCGACCTCCACCAGAGGCGGCGGCACCCGCGAGCATTTCTCGCACGCCATGAAGCACCGCGTGTGGAACTTGCACCCGGACGGCGGTTTGATCGGGCTGGGAATGTTGCCCTCCAGAATGATGCGCTCCTTCGTCAGGCTTTCCTGATCGGTCGTCGGGATGGACGACAGCAGGGCGACCGTGTACGGATGCCGCGGGTCGCGGAAGATCACGTCCGTGGACGCGACCTCGACCATGTTCCCGAGGTACATGACCCCGATTCGATCGGAGATATACCGCACAACCGAAAGATTGTGGGAAATAAACAGGTAGGTCAGCTTTTCCTTTTCCTTCAGCTCCTGCAGCAGGTTGATGATCTGCGACTGGATCGAAACGTCCAACGCCGACACGCACTCGTCGCAGACGACGAACTTCGGACGCACGGCGAGCGACCGTGCGATGCAGATCCGCTGGCGCTGACCGCCGGAGAACTGGTGCGGATAGCGGTTGTACATATAATTCTGCAGACCGCACTGCTGCATGACGTCGAAAACATACTCCTTCATCTTCTTCGAGCCACGCTTGAAGAAGTTGTGCGTCAGCAGCCCCTCCTCGATGATCTGCCCGACCGTCATACGGGGGTTCAGCGAGGAATACGGGTCCTGGAAGATGACCTGCAGGTCCTTGCGAAGCAGGCGCATCTCCTGATTTTTCAGACGCGAAAGGTCGATCCCGTCGTCGAGGAATGCGTCGAATTCCGCAAATTCCGCGTCGCCTGCGTGCGCCTTCCGCGCATCGCGGACCGCAGCTTTGGCGGACTCCAGCTCCTTTTCGAGGTTCTTCTGCGCCTCGTACAGCGGCACTTCCTTTTCACGCAGTTTGGCGAGTTTCGATTCCTGCGAAGCCGTCGAAGCGCCCTTTTCCAGACGCTCGGCGACGATCTCCTCCACCCGCTCCTGCCGCAGCTTGAGGTCGTCGAGCTGCGCTTGAATCTTCTCGAGACGGGTTTCCAGCCGGAACTGCCTGAGCAGCAGGTCCGCCCCCGCACGGGTGTCCCGCACGGTGAAACCGCCGAGGATCTTCGCGACGTTGTGCAGCGCCGTCTGGGCTTCCGCGACCGCAAGATTCTTCTCCTGCAGATCGAAGAAGGTCGCGTCGTCGCCGAGCTGCTCGCACTTTTCCGTCAGCGCCTTCGCCTTTTCCTCCGCCTTGCGGAACTTCGCGACGTAGGATTCCGCCTTCTTAAGCGTGTCGAAAACGTAGGACGGCGAGATCGAAGCGAGCGAACGCCCGTAGTACATCGTGTTCCCGGCGGTCTGATCGTACAACTGCAGCAACGTCCGCCCGAGCGTCGACTTTCCGCAGCCGGATTCGCCGACAAGCCCGAAGGTCTCGCCCTCGTAGATGTCGATGCTGATCTCCTCGTTGGCGCGGACATACAGCCGCTCCCGCTGGAACACCTTCGTCTTCGGCAGCGGGAAATACTTCTTCAGATCACTGATGGACAGTAATTTTTGCATGATCTGCGCTCCCCCTTTCGGATTTTTCGGGGTAGAAGCAGCGGACGAGCTGATTTTCGCTCACCGACAGCAGCTGCGGCTCCTCCTCGAGGCACTTTTTCGTACAGTACTTGCACCGCGGGGCGAACTTGCAGCCCTTCGGGAGATCCAACGGGTGCGGCACGACGCCGGGGATCGGATCCAGCTTCGCCCGGTCGTCGTTGAGCCGGGGAATGGAATACATCAGCCCCTCGGTATACGGGTGGCTCTTCGGGCAGTCCGTGAAGATGACCTTCGCCGGAGCCTGCTCGACCACCTGCCCGCAGTACATCACGACCACGTCGTCCGCCATCTCGTTGATGACCCCGAGGTCGTGCGTGATGAACAGGATGGACGTCCCGTTCTCCTCCTGCAATTCGTTCATCAGCCGCAGGATCTGCGCCTGAATGGTCACGTCAAGCGCCGTCGTCGGCTCGTCGGCGATCAGGATGTCCGGCTTGCACGCCAGCGCCATCGCGATCATGACGCGCTGCCGCATACCGCCCGAAAGCTGGTGCGGATACTGCCGCGCAACGGACTCCGGGTTCGGGATCTGCACGGAACGGAGCATCTCGACGCACTTTTCGGCGGCCTGCTTCTTGCTCATGCCCTGGTGGATGATGAACGGCTCGGAAAGCTGCCGCTTGACCGAAAAGACCGGGTTGAGCGAGGTCATCGGCTCCTGGAAAATGACCGAAATGCGGTTGCCGCGGATGTGGTACATCTCCTTCATCGGCAACGTCGTCAGCTCCTTGCCGTCGAACTGGACGGAGCCGTCGGCGATATAGCCGTTCGCGTCCAGCAGGCGCAGGATGCTCATGGCGGAAACGCTCTTGCCCGAGCCGCTTTCGCCGACGATGCCGAGCGTCCTGCCTTTTTCGAGCTTATACGAAACGTCGTTGACCGCCTTGACCGTGCCGTTTCGGGTCTTAAAATAGGTATGCAGGTTCTTGACTTCCAGCAATGCCATTACCGATCCACCTCCGACTTCGGGTCAAGGACGTCACGCAGGGTGTCGCCGATGACGTTGATACAAATGACCGCCACAGACAGGAACAGGGCGGGGAACACCCATCTCCACCAGTAGGACTGGATCACGATGGCGTCGTTACAACCGTTGAGCATATTGCCCCACGTCGGACGCGGGAGCTTCACGCCGAAGCCTAAGTAGGACAGCGAAGACTCCGTCAGCATACAGCTCGCGAAATCCAGCGTCATGGAGACCAGAATGACCGAAATGACGTTCGGCAGGATGTGCTTGAAGGCGATCCGGCGCTCCCGGATGCCCATGGACTTCGCCGCCGTGACGAACTCCTTCTCGCGTTCCGCCAGCACCTGCCCGCGCACCAACCGCGCAAGCCCGGTCCAGGAAAGCAGACCGAGAATGATCATGATGATGAAGATCCGTCGATCCTCCGTCACGGTGATGGTCATGCCGAAAATATCCACCTCGCCGCCCTGGAAAATGGACGACAGGATGATCGCGAACGGCAGGAACGGGATGGACCCGAAGATCTCCGTCACGCGCATGAGCGCCATATCGACCTTCCCGCCGAAATAGCCGGAAACGCAGCCGATGATGATGCCGATGATGGACGAAACGATGACCGCCACCGCACCGATGGTCATGGTCATGCGACCGCCGTTCAGCACACGGTTGAAAATGCTCCGTCCCAGCTCGTCGGTACCCATCAGGTACCCGCTGTGACCCCATTTTTCAACCAGTTTGCCGTCCTTGACCGCATAATTCTGGAAGCCGACCGAGAACAACCGGTCCGCGGCGCCCGCATCCGTCATGGAATCCGGCGTATCCGTCTGCCCGAGGGTGTTTCCGCCCCAGCAGTAGACGCGTCCCTGCTCGGTCAGCAGACCGAAGTGCTTCGCACCGCCGGACAACGCCACCGCCTTGTCCCCTTCCGGGATCTGCGGGACGTTCAGGTCCGCGTTGCCGCCGAGCACGAGGATCTCCCCGTCCTCCAGCAGCACGGCGGCGCTCGAACCGATCGCGGCAATATCGACGACCTTGCGCTCGCCGACGTACTCCATCGTGTCCACGATGCCGTCCTTGGACTCGTAATTGACGAAACTGCCCGCATTCAGCAGCAGCAGCTTGCCCTCCTGCGTCATGCCGAGCACCTTGCTCGAGGTGAAAACCAGCTTTTCGATCCGCCCGACGCCCGGACGCATCAGCGAATTGATGTTCGACGCACCGTTCGCCTTGTTGCCCCAGATATAGTAACCGCCGTCGTTCATGACGATCGCCGTCATCTGGTTGCCGCAGACCAACTGCTTGACCTGCGAAGCGTCGACGCCGTCCGTCAGCAGTTCCTCCGGCTCCGGCTCGACCAGCGATTCCGTCAGGCTGCCGATGCCTTCGTACTGCCCGTTGCGCTTATTACCCCACGCATAGACCTTGCCGCTTTCGCTGATCGCGACGACGTGGTCCGCACCGGCGGCGATGTGCGCGATCTTATCATTGGCGACTTCCTCCGGGATCTCCAGCGATTCATCGCCGGACTGGAACCCCGTATACCCCCAGAGGAACGCCTTGCCTTCGTTGTTTACGCCCACGCTGAACTTGCCGTAGGAGGAGATCTCCTTGACCGAATCCGCAAGCTCCGACGGCACCGCCATCATCGTATAGCCCGGTGATACATTCTGCATCATCGTCTCCGTGTAGCCGGCGTCGAACGGATCGAAGATCGGTCCGATAAAGACGAACAGGAACAGGCAAAGCAGCACGGCCGTCGCGACGCACGCGGACGGACGGCGGAAAAACCGCTTGAACGCCAGTTTGCCGGGGCTGTCATACCGCTCGTTTTCCGGCGAAAGCTCCTTCGAGCCGCCGAGGACGCCGCGCTTGAGCCAGCGGAGCGGGGAAACCGTTTTGCGGGAGGATTTCTTTTCTTCTGCCATTCGTTTGTCCTCCCTTACTTATTGACCCGGATCCGCGGGTCGGCGATCCCGTACGCGATGTCCACGATCAGGTTGCCCAGCAGCCCGATGGACGCGTAGAACAGTTCCAGACACAGAACCATGTCCAGATCGTTCGCGGACAGGGATTGGATCAGAATTTTACCCATGCCGTTGAGTCCGAAGATGTTTTCCAGCATGATCGAACCGGCAAAGATGCTGATGAACCACCCGATCACCAGCGTGATGACCGGAATGAGCGCGTTGCGCCAGGCGTGGCTGTACACGACGACCTTTTCCTTAACGCCCTTCGCACGCGCCGTGCGCACGCAGTCCATCGTCAGCGCTTCCGTCATGGAGGCGCGGACGTACCGCGTCATACCGCCGAGCGACCCGAAGGTCATGACGATCAGCGGCAGCGCCATGTAATACAACTGGTCTAAAAACTTCTTCATGCCGGTGTAATCGCTGCCCGGCGTCTTCATACCGCTGACCGGGAACCAGCCGAGCGTACTCGCAAAGAGCCAGATGAACAGGATCGCGATGATGAAGAACGGGATACTGTACCCGACGATCGTGAACACCTGGATCGCGCTGTCCCGCTTGCTGCCGCGATGCACCGCGCAGAAAATGCCGAGCGGGATGGTCACCGCCAGCGCCAGAATGACCGAAAAGATGTTCAGGAACATCGTGTTCTGCATCGGCTCCGCGAGGGCGTCCATAACCGGTCTGTTATACTCGTAGCTGTAGCCGAAGTTGCCCTGCAAAAGCCCTTGGAACTGCCCGTTGACCGGCGCAAGCCCCATCCAGCCGAGGTATCGCATAAATATGCCGACGTCCTGCGGTTCCCCGTTTTCGTCGTATTTTTTCAGCCCCAGCTCGATTTCCTTTTCCAGTTTGAACTGTTCCAGACCTTCCGGATCGTTTTTGAAACGAGCTTTATTCTCCTCCGCGATCGCACTTGCGCGGTTGAAAGGGATCAGGTTGTAGATCAGATATAGCAGCATCGAAAGGATCACGAACACCAGCAGCATATATCCGATGCGTTTCAATATATATTTTCCCATATACACCTCTTTCCCGACCCCGTCCGTCGGAAGACCCGATCATACGACAAACGGGGCGGTGAAACACCGCCCCATTGCCCAAATCCGGGTTAAGCCGGAATCGTTATCGATTGCTGTTTGTTTGCGCCTTACGCAGGCTTCTTGACCGTGCAGTACAGGATCGCACTGGCAGCTTCGAAGTACGCGGAGGTCTGGAAGTGCTCGATCTTGGAGTTGTAGAGGTCGTAGTACACGTTGCCGTAAAGCGGAATATCCGGCTCGAGGTAGTTCCATCTTTCGATGTACGCTTTCCACCACTTGTTGTACTCTTCATCGTTGCCGGATTCGACGGAGTAAACCATCGCCATCGACATATAGTCCATGCCGAGTTTGCCGTCGGACTGCTCCACTGCTTCATCGTAGGTCAGACCACCGTGCTCGCCGTACGGGAAGTCGACGTCGTACGGATCGTACAGCTTGTTGACCGAGTACGGGAAGTACGTCTCGTCGAGGCTCCAGTTGAACGAGTAGTCATACAGAGCCGAGGTCCAGCCGGTCGCGAGGTTGTACATACTGTAGACCGGGGTGCCCTTGTAGCCGAGTTCCGGCTTACGGCTGAGCTGACCCTGGAGAGCGTTGAAGTCGCCGGTCGAGCTGCGGACGACCAAGCCGATCTGCTTGGGAGCGTCGCCGCTGACGAGCAGCGTAGCGAGCATATCGGTAACGTTGTTGTCTTCGGTACCGAACCAGTTGAGGACCAGCGGCATATAGTAGTCGTCGCCGACCTTCACGGTCTTGTAGGTGATACCGTCGTCGTTGGAGACGGACGCGAACGCGATGTTCGCTTCGGACGCTTCGTCGCCTTCCAGCTTCTTATAGCGGACGCTGTCGACGCCTTCGGCGCCTTCGACATACGCTTCGCCCTTGGAGTTGTAGACCCAGCCGCCCTCCTCGAGGACCTTCTTGGCGTTCGCGATCGAATAGTCATACGGCTCGATCTGGAGATCCTTCTCGACCGCCTTGTACTGGGGCATGATCACCGCGTACGGACCGTAAACGACCGCACCGTAGCCGCCCGTGAACGTCGAGGCAAATTCGTCTTTGTTGATGATGTAGGAGACCGCCTGGCGGACTTCCGTGAACATCGCCGGGGAGAAGTCGCAGTCGAACTGGATCTTACCGTAGCCGGCGCGGTCATAGTGGACTTCACTGAAGCCGTCGGTCTTGGAAAGGTCGATCGCGGCATTAACGACGTCGCCGCCGGTCAGACCCGAAAGAACATCGACCTGACCGTTCTTGATGGCGTCCATCTGGGTTTGCTGGACGACCTTCGTGTAAACGATGGTGCCGATCGAGGGCTTCTGACCCTCCCAGTTACCGGCAAAGTTCTTGTTGACCTTCAGGGTAGCTTCCTTCGTGGAGGAATCCCAGTTGGAAACCACATACGGGCCGGAGTACGCATACTTGGACGTATCCCAACGCATCTCGGTGAGGTGATCGGCCTTCACCCACTTCGGGGCTTCCGCGGTCGAACCGTCAGCCTTGGCATACCAAGCGTCGGTCAGGTACGCACCGTTGCCGTCGTCCTTCACTTCGACGCCTTCGCCGAGGATCAGGTCGAGCGGATACGGGGAAACGGCGCCGTAGGTTTCGACGTAGTAGTACGGATAGAAGTCAGGCGCAGCGATGGTCATAGAGAATTCGTAATCGCCGAGCAGGCGAACACCGGCGAACTCCTTCTGCGTGCCTTCGGGAGAGTAGCCTTCCTCTTCGCCGGCATAGGAAGCAAATGCGCCGAAGCCAACGAACGTCTGACCAACAAGACCCGGATGCTCGGTAGCTCTGACGACCGGGGAAGAGAACGCGAGGATGTAGGCGAGGTAGTTGACCGCCTTGACCTCGGTGCCGTCGCTGAACTTCAGACCCTCATTGAGCTTGATGGTGACGACGAGGTTGCCGGCATCATCTTCCTCTTCGCTGTGCTCCGCAACGACGGTGTCGTTCCACTGGTATGTACCGGTGTGATCCAACTCCATCGTGCTGTAGCCGACAGTCAGGTTGTTGATGTCGAGGTCGGACGCGCCGGGGTTAGACCCGTCGTAGCCCGGGAACCGGAAGTCGCCGGACAGGTCGGTCGTGCTGCCGAGGATGACCTTGTTCCAATCCTCGTCGAGAACGGTCGCGTCCTGCTCGGGCATATAGTAGTCTTTTTCGACCGTTTCGGTGCCACTGGTTTCATCGCCGGACGTAGCTTCGGACGCATCGCCCGAATCGTCGCCGGACGATTCCTCCGTCGCTGCGCTGCTGGCAGTGCTGCTATCGGTGCTGCCGGTGCCGCTATTGGTACCTTCGCCGTCGCCGCAGGCCGCGAGGACGCACGGGACAACCATCAGCAAAACAAGCAGAAGCGCAAGAACTTTTGTTTTCATGCTGTAAATAACCTCCATTTTTGAATTTGGATATACGCTTCGTTTCGCTCCCCTTTTCGCACGCCGCCGCGACGCGCCCACGCGGCTGTTCTCCCGCCCCGGCTTTTTCGGACGGGACGCCCGAAAGCATCCGCGAGGAAGCGCCGTACCGCCGGGGATCCCCGATCCGCCCGGCAAACGGCATGGAAAAAGAAAGTTCACGCTATCAATATACCATATTCCCGCTGCAAAGTCAAGAGGAAAAAGCAAATTTTCTCAAAAAATCTGCAATTTTCACGCCTTCCCCTTGCAAAGGCGGGCAAAAGACGGGTCAAATGGTGCCGAAAATGCGGTCCCCGGCGTCGCCCAGACCGGGCAGGATGTACGCGTGCTCGTTGAGCTTTTCGTCCAGTGCGGCGAGGTAGATCGGCACGTCCGGGTGGTCCGACTGCACCTTCGCGACGCCCTCCGGCGCACCGACGAGGCACATCAGCCGAATGTCCGTCACGCCCCGCTCCTTGAGCTTGCAGAGCGCGTCCGACGCGCTCCCGCCGGTCGCGAGCATCGGGTCGACGAGGATGACCGTCCGCTCCGCCACGTCCGGCGGCAGTTTGCAGTAGTATTCGACCGGCAGATGCGTCTCCGGGTCGCGGTACAGACCGATATGCCCGACGCGGGCGACCGGGACGAGCGAGAGCAGCCCGTCCACCATGCCGATGCCCGCCCGCAGGATCGGGACGATCGCGAGCTTCTTGCCGGAGATCTTCTTCGCGGTCATCGGGCAGAGCGGGGTCTCGATCCGCACGTCCTCGAGCGGGAGGTCACGCGTGATCTCGTAGCCCATGAGCATCGCGATCTCGCGCAGCAGTTCGCGAAAGTCCTTCGAGCCGGTCTTGCGGCTGCGCATGATGGTGAGTTTATGTTGGATAAGCGGGTGGTCGATGATATGCAGTTCCGCCATGATCTGTTTCCTTTCTCAGTCGTCCTTGCGGTTTTTGCGGGTAAGCAGGAGGTTGGTCAGGATCCCGAGGATCAGTGCGCAGGCGATGGACGTGATGGTCACCTTGCCGAAGCTGACGGTCAGACCGCCGATGCCGGCGATGAAGATGACCGACGCCGTGAACAGATTCTCGTTCCGTTCGAGGTCCACCTTCTGGAGCATTTTCAGACCGGAAACGGCGATGAAGCCGTAGAGCGCCATGCACACGCCCCCCATCACGCAGGACGGGATGGAATTGACGAACGCCACGAACGGATTGACGAACGAGATCAGGATCGCGCAGATGGCGGCGGCGACGATGGTCGCGACGGAAGCGTTGCGGGTGATCGCGACGCAGCCGACGGATTCGCCGTAGGTCGTGTTCGGGCATCCGCCGAAGAAGGCGCCCACCATGGAGCCGACGCCGTCGCCGAGCAGCGTACGGTGCAGACCCGGGTCCTCGAGCAGGTCGGTCTCGATGATGGAGGAGATGTTCTTATGGTCGGCGATGTGCTCCGCAAAGACCACGAGCGCGACCGGTATGTACGCGACGGCGATCGTGCCGACGTAGGAGGGGGTGAGGTCCTTGACGCCCTTGAAGGCGGTCACGAAGGTCATGGACGGGACGGAGACGAAGGTCTCGAGCGTCACTTTCCCGTCGGTCAGCAGATTCTGGAACGGGGTGAAATCGATGACCTTGAGTTCGGCGATGTCCGCGGCGTTGCCGATGACCGTAAAGACGCAGGCGACGGCGTACCCGGCGAGGATGCCGATGATGAACGGGATAAGCCGCGCCATCTTCTTGCCGAAGGTCGAGCAGAGCATGGTCACCGCGAGCGTCACCAGTCCGCAGATCAATGCGACGTACGGAGACGCGATCGAGAAGGTTTGCGTCGTGACGCCCTGCGAGACGCCGTCGACGATGGTTTCCACCGTCTGCACGCCCTTCAGTCCGCCGGCAGTCAGATCCCCGACGGCGTTCCCGGCGAGCGACAGCCCGATGATCGCGACCGTCGGTCCGATGACGACGGCAGGCATCAGTTTATTGACCCAACCGGCGCCGACCAGCTTGACGACCAGGGCGATCACCACATACACCAGCCCCGCGAACACGGCGCCGAGGATCAGGCCGACGTAGCCGACCTGCACCGTTATCTCACCCGCGAACGCGGCAGCCATGGACCCGAGGAACGCGAACGACGAACCGAGGAACACCGGGCTTTTCGCCTTCGTGAACAGCACGTACACCAGCGTGCCCAGACCGGCGCCGAGCAGCGCCGCCGCCGTGCTCATTGCGTTCTCGCCGACCAGCTTGTCCGAGCTGCCGTTGGTGATGACCGGAACGACCAGCGTCGCCGCCATGATCGCGAGCAGCTGCTGGATCGCAAAGACGATCAACTGCCCGAACTTGGGTTTGTCCTTGACTCCGTAGATAAGTTTCATGCCGCACGGTCCTCTCATTCCGTTTTGGCGGACGCACCCCCACGCGGGGGACGCGAAGGGCGCAAGTCCCGCCGCGCCCGCAGATCGGGACGGCGGAATCGACGCCTTTCCGCATTTTTTTACAGTATAGCATATCCACCCCGGCTTGTCAAGCGTTTTTTGGTCAGGATACCGATTTTTCGAGTTCTGAGAGCATATTTTCGATGCGAATGCCATATCCCCGCGTCGGATCGCTGACCAGGACGTGCGTGACCGCGCCGACCAGCCGCCCGTCCTGCAGGATCGGACTGCCGGACATCCCCTGCACGATGCCGCCGGTCAGCGTGAGCAGCCGTTCGTCCGTCACGCACACGAGGAAGTTTTTGGTCCGTCCCGCGTCGGTATAGACCTCCTCGATCTTCACCGCGTACTCGCGCACCTGCCCGTCCGCCGCCGTGCGGACGGTCGCGTCGCCGGTATGCAGTGCGCCCGCCGGTGCGACCTCGACCGGGTCCGCCAGCCCTTCCGGCAGGACGTCATACGACCCGAACACGCCGACGTCCGTATTGCTGTCCAGTTTCCCGAGGTCCCGCGTGCCGAAGCTGCCCTTCAGCTCGCCCGGCAGGTTCTTGCGTCCCCGCACGACGCCCTCGACGCGCACGTCGGTCACGGTCCCCCGTCCGAACGGCATGAGCAGCCCGGTCGCGGAATCGTTGATCCCGTGTCCCAGTCCGCCGAAGCGCTTGGTTTTCGCGTCGATGAACGTGATGGTCCCGATGCCCGCCGTGCTGTCGCGCACCCAGACGCCGATGCGGTACTCGTTGCTCCCCTTATCGACGACCGGGGTGACCGATGTGGTCTGCGTTTGGTTTTCCCTGCGGTATTCCAACTCGATTTTTTGTCCGCCGCTGCTCTTGACCAGTTCCAGAAGCTGCTCGAGCGTTTCGACCTCCGTGCCGCCCGCGGACGTGACGACGTCGCCCGCCGCAAGACCCGCGTCCCGCGCCGGGGAGCATAGCCCGCCCGCCGTTTCAACGTCGCAAACGCCGATGATGATCGCGCCCTTCGCGTAGAATTTTACGCCGAACGCCATGCCGCCCGGAATGACCTCCCGCACGCCGCCGTCCGCCGCCGTCGCCGGTGCGCCGAGGAGTGCGCAAAACAGCAGACACGCGCTCAAAAAACCGAGGATCGGTCTGAAAACGGTTCTGTTCATTGGATTTGACCTTTCCTTTCTGGTTTGTGCTTTTTTTGCTTGCCGCACGGTTAGTTTCGGCACACGCGGAACAAAATATAAGTGGAACATTTTTTCCGCCCGCCCTGCCTTGATCGGCAAATTTTTCCGATATAAAACGGCATAGAAGGAACCGTTGGGGCGTTGCCCCGATCCGGGACTGCACAAAGCGCAGTCCTTTCAGGAGGGATTTTTGAAAAAGCCCCCTGAAAACCCCCAAAAACTTTTCGGTTTGGGAGAAATAAAAAAACGGCGGGATCGTCGCGACCCGCCATAATTGGTTCTCGCCCATAACGCGAAGCGTTTACAATAAAATAATGTCCCGCAGGCGGACACGCAGCCGCACGCTCCGAACACATCGTGTTCGGAGCGTGACTCAACTAGAGAAAACCAGCGAAGGCGGCGTCAGAATTGGCGCAAGCCGAACCATTTTTCGATGAAAGGGGGACTTCGCTATCCAAAACGGCAAGCCGTTTTGGATGTGAGAACCACAGAGCAAGACAACGCGAAGCAGCGACAAAGTCGCTTGCGACACTGCGATTGTGTTTGCCACCCGAAAAAGCGTAGCGAATAAAAAAACGCACCCGAAGGTGCACTTGCAGGGTATTTGCCGGGGAAACAAGTATATGGCATTTCGCCAAGGGCATTCCGCCCACCGTTTCAGATGCGACGCGGCTTCTTACCGCAACTTTCGGTCAGCCCATTGGACACACCGCCCTTCCGAAATTTCAGAAAACGCTTCCATGTTCATCGGACTCACCTCTTTCTTCCTTTTCTTGCTTACGTTTACTCGTCTCTTCCCTGTTTCCATCCTTATTATAATATAGCGTCACGCGAAAATCTTGTTATATTTGTAAACAAACCGTAACAAAACCGTTAATTCGACGGGCTTCGACCGCCAAAACACGCCAGGAATCGACAAACCGACGCCTTTTTTCACGCGCCCACCGCGTTTTTCGCGTCCGGCGACGCCTTCGCACGGCGGGAACGCCAGAGCAGCCATATCACGCCGTCCATAGCAAGCAGCGGGAGGAGGAACGGATACACTGCGATATACCCGATAATGCCGAACCGAACGACCTCCCACACGGCGTAGACCGCGACGGCGAGCAGAACCGGCAGGTTCCAAACCAGCATCCCCTTCGCGAACCGGCACGCCGGGTGCGTCCCCTCCCGGAGCAGCCGCGCCAGCCAAAGCGCACCGTCGAGCGCGAACAGCGACAGGACGAACGCGCCGACGTACAGGAGCGCGTCCGTTTCCCCGTCCGGGGTCGTCAACAGGCAGTGGATCGCGGTCCCCGCCGCCGCGAGCAGAGCCGCCGCGTGAACGGCGAACAGGACCTTCGCGGTCTTGCGCCGCTTCGCCCAGAAGTCCCGCAAAACGTACACGACGCCCCACACGGCGTCCAGCAGGAACAGGAAATATCCGCCGACATCGGCGACGAGCAAAAACTGCGCATACGACGGAAAACTGCTGAAGGCGTTCCGACTCAGGTACGTCAAAAGCCCTCCGCACACCGCGATGGCGGTCAGCACGGCGACGTTCAGCGCAAGCAGGATCTTTGCGGAAGCGGACAGTTTCTTCATGAGGGTCCTCCCCGTTTTTGTCTGCTTTCAGTATACCAGAGCCTTGTGCGGGGAGGGGTGGCATATTTTTGAATAAATTGTAAACGATTCGTTAATTATGGCGTAGAAAATACGCCTGCGGGTAGGCGCAGACCGGGCAGACCGACGGCGCCTGCGTGCCGACGTAGAGGTGCCCGCAATTGGCGCACTGCCAGACCGAAACCTCCTCCGTCACGAACAGGCGACGGGTGTTCCACGCGTCCAGCATGGCGAGGTAGCGTTTTTCATGCTCCTGCTCGATGGCGGCGACCTGCTCGAACCGCTTTGCGACCTCGTCGAACCCCTCCGCCTTAGCGGTTTTCGCCGCATTCGCGTAGAAGTCCGCCCATTCGTAGTGTTCGACGCCTGCCGCGTCCCGCAGGTTGGTGGACGTGTCGGGCATACGCGTCCCGTGAATGAGGCGGAAGAAGATGTCGGCGTGCGCCCGTTCGTTGACGGCGGTCCGCTCGAACAGGTCGGCGACGGCGTTGCTCCCCTCCGCCCGTGCCGCGGCGGCGTAGAAGCCGTAGCGGGTGTACGCGGACGCTTCGGCGGCGAACGCGTCGTGCAGATTCTTTTCCGTGCGTGTTCCGGTGAAATCCATGTGCAAATCTCCTTATATATAATTATGTAGGAAATTTGCCGTTCCCGTGTCCGCTCCTCCGGAAATTTTATGCGTTTTTCTCTTCGATTTGGTCCAAAACCGCTTGCAGCGCCATATCCCACTTCCGGGCGAACGCCACGACGTCCTCGATGTCCACGCCCTTCCGTTCGAGCGCCTCGTACGCTTCGTCGCCCAGCCGTTTCCGCCAATCGGCGACGTACGCTTCGCGGACCTTGAAATGATTCTCCATGCCTGTGACCTCCCTTTCGGAAACCACTTTAGCACAGAACTTCGCCCTTGTCAAGACGTATTCTTCCCGTATTCGCCGAACGCTAACCGTAAAAACCGAAAAAAACCGCAAAACGCGGTTGCTTTTTTCCAAAATATATGCTATACTGAAAAAACCAATACCGACGAAAGGACCTGCCCCATGCTCGACAAGGAGATCGCGGAGCTGCGACGCCGCTTCCGCTACGAAAAGAACAACATCAACGCCCTTTGCGGCTGCTACGTCAACGACAAAAAAGAGATCGTCACCACCTTCCGACAGTCCATGCCCATGCTCGGTCCGGAGGAATCCGAGCGCTACCTCGCGTTGTTCCGCCGGACCTTTTCCGGCTCGGTCGGCAAGCAGCTGCTCGACGTGACCTTCCAAAACGAGCAGGTCGTGAACGGCGACGAGCATCGCCTGTTATGCGCCCTGCGGGACAGCAAACTCAAGGACGAGCAGGCGTTGAGCGACTTCTACGCCAAGGTCATCTCCGCCTTTGAAACGGACGGGGCGTTCCTGATCCTGCTCGCGGAGGATACCTACGACGTGCCGACCTACGGCAAGGACGGAGACGTGCGGGAGGACGGCTCGGACACCGTGTTCTCCTACCTGTTCTGCTGCGTCTGCCCGATGAAGCTGAATAAGCCCGCCCTGCGCTACGACGCGTTCCGGCAGTTGTTCCAATCGCGGGAAGCCGAGCAGGTGGTCTCGTCGCCGGAAGTGGGGTTCCTGTTCCCCGCCTTCGACGACCGATGCGCCAACCTCTACGGGGCGCTCTACGCGGCGCGGAACCTGCGGGACAACCACCCGGAGTTCGCGTCGGCGCTGTTCGGGACGCCGCTGCCGATGCCCGCCGACGAGCAGAAGGATTCCTTCCGGGACCTGCTTTCGGATTCCCTCGGCGAGGAATGCAGTTACGGCGTGGTACAGACCGTGCAGGATTCCCTGCTCGCCCGCGTACAGGCGCAAAAGGAGACCCCCGAAGAGCCGGTCCCGCCGGTCACCTGCGAACAGCTCAAGTCCACCCTCGCCTACTGCGGGGTGTCGGCGGACAAGCTGGAGCGGTTTGAAAAGGACTACAACGAACGCTTCGGCGAACAGACCGCCCTGCCGCCCCAGAACCTGACCGACGGCGGTCAGGCGGTGCTGAAAACCGAGGACGTGCAGATCCGCGTGGACGCCTCCCGCAGCGACCTCGTGCAGGTCCGCCTGCTCGACGGCAAACCGTGTGTCATCATTCGTGTGGAGGGGACGCTGACCGTCAACGGCGTGCCGGTGTCCATTCGCGCCGATGCGATACCAAAAGAAAGCGAGAAAACCGTATGAAACACTTCGCGAAATTCCTTCTTCTCCTGCTGACCGGAGCGCTTCTGTTCACCGCTTGCGGCGGCTCGCCCGGCGACACCTCGTCCGACGACACTTCGGACGGCTCGAACCCGTCCGGCGGACTTCGCAAGACGCTCGTCAGCGTCGGCAAGCCCTACAAGTCTTCCGTCGAAGCGAACGCGACCTACCCCGACGTGTACGGGCAGCAGCTGACCGACGGGCAGAAAGCCCCGGACGTCGCCGCCGAATACCGGGACGTCCGCCTGGTCGGCTTCACGACGACCGCCCGCTTCGACATCGACCTCGGCGACGACGGCAAGCGGCTGACCGGCTTCTGCGTCCGTTCGCTCGACTTCGACCGGGACGGCGTCCGCCTCGCACGCGGCACGTCCTTCTACGGCTCCAACGACGGCGAGGAGTGGGAACGCCTCGGCATCAAGACCTTTGAATCGAACGGCGTGCAGACCATCGGGACCTGCCGTCTGGATCTGGAGGAGCCGGTGGATTACCGTTACGTCCGCGTCATGGTGACCATGGGCGTCGGCGGTGGGTTCTTCTTCCTCGACGAGATCGAGGTCTACGCCGACGTGCCGGAACCCGAAAAGACCGACACGGTCGCCCTCGCCTACCAGAACGAATCCGTCGACCGCACGGCGTGGAAAGCCCTCTCGACCGGCAGCGCGGTCGGCTCGGAGCCGTCGCAGAACGTCGCCCTGAACGCGTCCTGTTCGCTCGACGGGTGCGAAACGGACGAACGCGCCCCGTTCGCGGACACGACGCTGGTGGACGGGGAACCGACGGGACGGCTGTTCGGCGAATCCGTCTGGGTCGGCTTCCGCCCGCAGGAAGGCGAAACGGCGACGCTGACGCTGGATCTCGGGGAGACCCGTGACGACCTGTTCGCGTTCCGCCTGCACGCGCTCGGCGCCGGGCTGAACGTGGTCTACCCGGACGCGGTGGACGTCTACGCTTCCGAGGACGGGCAGGACTACACCCTGCTCGGTCGGATGTACGCCCCGTCTTCCGGGGACAATCACGCCTACACCCTGCTCCTGCCGGAGTACATTCGCGCCCGCTACGTCCGTTACGCCTTCACTGGCGGATCCGACGGCTACTGGTGGATCGAGGAAGCGGAAGTGCTCGCGGGGACGGGAGAAGCGGAGAGCGAATTCTATCCCGCCGTCTCCTTCCCGACCGTGACCGAAGAACTGCGCTGGGACAGCAGCGAACCCGACTACCGCACCAGCCAGAACCTCCTGCTCGGTCTGCCCCAGCAGATGGCGGCCTCCTTCTATGAGGACACCGCGACCGCCCGCACCAAGGGGCAGTCCGGCGAGACGCCCGCCGATTCGCCGGTCCTGACCGACGGCGACGTCACCGACGACCTCTACTGCTACTCCGACGGCTGGTTCTTCCACCGCGGCGGCGGCGCTCTGAACATCTTCTACGACCTCGGCAAGCTCTCGACGGTCGAAAATCTCCGCGTCTACCTGCTCGAGCAGTCCGATTGGGGCATCTCCCGCCCGTCCCACATGACCGCCTTCCTCTCCGAGGACGCGGTGCATTGGTACCCGGTCGCGAATTACGACCGCGAAGCGGGCGTGACCTACAACCCCGGTGCGACGCAGATGGAATTCGACCTGACCCCTTCCTCCCCCGTCGCGGCGCGGTTCGTGCGCTTCCGCATCGAATCCGCCATGCTCTTCCTCGACGAACTCGAAGCCATCGGCACGAAAGAGGTCGCGGACGGCACGGCGCGCCTTGACGACCTCGGCGTGGACCCGGTG